>NZ_CP029295.1:600000-814478 GCF_003332325.1 [Mycoplasma] phocae
TTTCATTAACTAAAAGTAATCGGGTTACCGAAATTATGGTATTTGCCAACAATTGCCTTAACTCATATAAAAAAATTAAAAAATATAAACAAGATCACTCGCGACTTAGCATTTTTGATAAATATTTTTATAATTATGAAAATCGCATATCTCGAAAAATTGAAAAATTACTTAGTTGATTTAATAAAGGTAATTTTGATAAAAGGGGTAATTATATTAGCATTAAAAAACAGGAGCTCAAATTATTAATTGATCAATACTACACTTTAATTGCAACTGCTTTTAACTACATTGAAATTATTGAAAATGACATTAATGATAAAGTAGAAATTGCCAAAAATACTTTGCGTCTAGATAATCCAAATTTTGAAGAGTGACAAATTGTTGAATTTGACAATTATAAAAATCACGGTAGTGAACTACTCAACATTATGAAAAATGAAAAAATATTTAGTTGAAGTAAGATTATTAAGCCAAAATTACTTGAACTTTGCAAAACTGTTAATAAAAAATACAATGAAGTAATTTTTGAAAGGAACGCAAGTCGACAACTTGATAGCGTTTTTCCTGAAATTATCAATTTTATTAATATAGTCAAAAAACAACATCGTCTTATTATTAGCCAGGTTAAAATTGATGATTTAGAATATTTCAAAAAAATGAATCAAATTGAGAATAAATATTTAAAACTTAAAGAAGAAGGCAATAATTTATTTAACCGCGAAAAAAACCTGGAATATCAAAGTTTATTAAATGAAGTTATGTTAGTACTATTATTTCAAAATAAAATTAAATTGCTTGAAGGTAAAAAACGCAATATAGCAATTAAACAAGTAAATAAAATTAAACAAATATTTTATACAACTAATGCTCAAATTCTTGCCACAAGTTTAAAATTGAATGAAGAGGATGAAAATCTAAGTGCGCTAATTAATCAAGAATTTGAAAAATACGAGCATAATGATTATAATTATTTAGACGTTGAAAGATTAACATCGATGATCATTGTCTTTGTAAATAATTTTAATAGTAATTTAAATGCTTGCCAATTGTTGATTAGAACATTAAGAAAAATTGGAGAAAAAGCATCAACTGACCGTGAAATTGCTTCTCTTTATGCCCAAATTGAAAAATTATATATAAATGGAGATTATTTAAAAGGTGTCGATACTCTTAAAAATTTCATCGCTAATCAATACAACTAATAATTAAGGAGAAAAAATGTATTCAAAAATTTTAATTCGATATGGAGAACTAACACTTAAAAAAAATAATCGGAATGACTTTATTAATCAACTAAAACAAAATTTATTGTGATACATAAATAAAGAAGAAATTAAAATGGAATTTGACCGAGCTTTTGTGGAGTTTAGTGAAAAAAATCTTGAAGCTTTAAAAAATATTTTTGGTATTTCTTCATATTCACCAACTTATGTGTGTAAAAGTGAACTTGAAGCTATTGAAAACATAGTTAAAAAAATTATTAGCGAAAAAAACTTCAGTTCTTTTGCAATCGCCGCTCGTCGCCACAACAAAAATTTTTCACTCAATTCGGCCGAAATTAATATGCATTTCGGAGGATATGTACTCAAAAACACTGAAGACAAAACTGTTGATTTAAAAAACCCTGATTTGAAAATTAATATTGAAATCCGAGATGATAAAACTTATGTTTTTACCGAAGTAATTTCATCTCTTGGAGGAATGCCAGTTCTTTCATCTGGAAAAGTACTACATTTAATCAGTGGTGGAATTGATTCACCAGTTGCTAGTTTTTTACTACAAAAAAGGGGACTTAAGGCAGTTTTTCTAAATTTTATAACTCCACCACACACTGATAAAAAAACCGAAGATAAAATTGATGAAATCATGAAATTAGCATGCCGTTTTCAAAAAGATGCTACTTTGTTTCAAATCAATTACACTAAGGTTATGAACTACATTGGTCTAACTAGCAACCAAAAATACAAAATTACTTTAATGCGCCGAAGTTTTTACCGAATTGCCAATAAAATTGCTCATAAATATAACATCAAAGCAATTTCTAATGGCGAAAATTTAGCACAAGTAGCATCACAAACCTTAGAATCAATTTACACAATTTCTGAAGTTTGCGATCTTCCCATTTTTCGCCCATTGCTTTCATTTGATAAAAACGAAACAATTAAAATCGCTGAAAAAATTAATACTTTAGGAACTTCAATTGAAAAGGCTTGCGAAACATGTGAATTATTTGCTCCAAAAAATCCAGTAACTAAACCTAACCGTGAAGAAGCTAATTTTCTAGAAAAAGAACTTGATATGTTAGAGAAATTAGAAGATGAAGTTATTGAAGAAATGCAAATTAAACGTTATAGTTTATAGACAAAATAAAAAAGCTCACACTTTTTGTTGAGCTTTTTAAATTGCACTATTTGCTATCCTTTAAATCTTTTAATTGAGGGAAAAGTAAGATATCACGAATTGAATCATTTTGGGTTAGAAGCATAATTAAACGGTCAATTCCAATTCCACAACCACCAGCTGGTGGCATTCCATATTCTAAGGCATTGATGAAATCTCAATCAATTTCGTTAGCTTCTTCATTACCAGATTCACGTTCAGTTAGTTGACTTTCAAAACGCTCTAATTGGTCAATTGGATCATTCAATTCAGTGAACATATTAGCAAATTCTTTTGTACCTATAAATAATTCTGCTCTCTGAGTGAAACGCGGATCTTTTTCATCTTTGAATGCTAATGGTGAGATTTCAATTGGATGTCCATAAACAAAAGTTGGTTGAATAAGGGTTTCTTCGATATATTTTTCAAATAATTCATTAATAACGTGTCCTAATTTGAAATATTTTTCACATTTGACATTGTGTTTTTTTGCCAAATCAAGAGCATCTTTATCAGATAATTTTCGAACATCGACACCAATTTTTTCTGAAACAGCATCAACCATATTGATTTTTGCAAATGGATATTTAAATTCAATTTCCATGCCGTTAAAAGTAACTTTTGAGATTCCTAATTTATGAGTTAAATGTTTGAACACTCCTTCAGTTCTTTCCATCATTCCTCACATATCAGAGTATGCTTCATAGAATTCAATTGAAGTAAATTCAGGATTATGAGTTGCATCTACTCCTTCATTTCTAAAAATCCGTCCAATTTCATAAACTCTTTCAAAACCACCGACTAAACATTTTTTCAAAGGAAGTTCTGTTGCAATTCTTAAATAAAAGTTTTGATTTAAGGCATTGTAGTAAGTCACGAAAGGTTTTGCTGCTGCTCCACCTAGGATTGGATGTAAAACTGGAGTATCAACTTCCATATAATCTAAATTATCAAAATATTCACGAATACCTTTAATAATTTGTGTTCGCATAATAAATGTTTTTCTCGATTCTTCATTTACAATAGTGTCAACATAACGGTGGCGTCTTTTCTCTTCGGGGTCAACTAAACCATGATATTTATCTGGTAGTGGTTTAAGAGATTTTGTTAATAGAGTAACATCTTGAGCTTTAATAACCAAAGCATTTGTATTGGTTTTTGAAATATAACCTTTGACACTTATAATATCACCAAGGTCTAAAAGTTTTAAGGTTTCAGATGAATGATTATCTAGAATTTTTTTATCAACATAAATTTGCATATTACTAAAACGATCTTGTAAAACTAGAAACGGACCTCTTTGAGCAATAACTCTTCCATTAAAAATTACATTAACTTTCTTAGCTTCAATTTCTTCTTTGCTTAAATTTTCATATTTTTCAATAATTTCATATGAAGATGTAGTTGGAACAATTGTTGGACTGAAAGCTTTAATGTTGTTAGCCTCAAGACTTTCAATTTTATTTCTTCTAATTTGTTCTTGTTCCGTAAATTTTCTTTCCATTTTTCTCCCTGATTTTTATAATTGTATTTAATTAAATACTAAATATGTAACATGTTTTAACATAATTTATAATATTATAAGACATAAATAATAAAGTTAATAATTAATTTTGGATTTAAAATTATATAATTAAAAACAAATGGTCGCGTAGCTCAGTGGATAGAGCACAAGCCTCCTAAGCTTGGGGTCGCAGGTTCAACTCCCGTCGCGATCGCCATTTTTTTTATAAAAAAATCCCAATTGGGATCTTATTTTGCGTTTCTCATCGAACGCATTACTTGTTTAATTTGGGCTTCAGATGCTTTTCTTCCCATCTGCTGAAACATTACCCGAATCATTTTTTCAGTTATTGGTGGATTTTCACGAATTTGTTTTTCAAATTTCTTTTTAGTGAAAATAACTCCAATAACTCCACCAATAATAATTCCCACAATCGGTAAAATTACTAGTAGTGCAATTGCTCAACCTGGCATTTATTTCCCTTTCAAAACGGTTTTCTTTAGAATGATATAAATCACAATTGGTAGTATTAGTAAAACTAAAATACTTAAGAAAAATAATTTGGCATAAAATTTATGCGCAGAAGTTTTTCTATCGGCAATTTCATTATAGTTAATGCCTGAATTACCAAAAAATGATTCAATATCAACCATTCTCTTTTTCCGCAAAATTGTATTTAATATAAATATGATTAATATAGCAATCATTATACCACAAAGCGAGTAAACCACAATGTTTGCACCATTTTCCCTGGGAAAGGCATTTGAAATTCATTTTTGGAAATCTAAAAATCCTATTTTTTTGTCCTTAAGGCCTCATAGTGTTAAAGTAAAAAGACCAACATAAAAAATAAATGCAATAACAAATCAGGTACGACGAACTTGTTTTAAAGCTAGTTTTCTGTAAAGAATAGAGATAAAAGGTGGAGTACTTGAAGAGCCTGAAATAATACTATCACGATAGGCAGTAATACTCCTGACAATTCCAATCAGTTCAATAGATTCACTAATAAAATTAATAAAAGTTGTGGCTAAGAGAAGTGACGGAACAATGTATCATCCCCACGGAATAGTAAATGGTATAACTTTTTTTGTATTAAATATTTGTGGTTGAAAAACAAATAATAAAATTACAATTGTTGACACTAAAGCTAAAATAAAATCAATAATAATAGTTAATCTTTTAATATTTTTTTCATGTCTAAATACCCGATAAATTCCATTAGGAATGATTCCTTCAGGATCTAGAGTGCGCTTTTCGCGTGCCAAAATAGTTTCATTAATTGAGTTACTAATTACATCATTTCTTTGATTATTGGTATTAATATCCTGGTTTTTACTTGGATCATTAGTAAACATCGGCTCTATATTCATATTTAAAAATCCTCTATTCCTTTTTTGAAACGTTTGTTTTTAGGATTGCAAGGAATGCTTCTTGAGGAACTTCTACTGTCCCAATTTGTTTCATTCTTTTCTTACCTGCTTTTTGTTTTTTCAGTAATTTTTGTCTTCTTGTGACATCACCGCCATATAAATGGGCAGTAACATCTTTTCGATATGCTTTAATTGTTTCTCTCGCTATTATTTTAGCACCAATTGCCGCTTGAATAGGAATTTCAAAATTTTGACGAGGAACTACTTCTTTTAATCTTTCAGCTAAATCACGACTTTTATTATAAGCAAAGTCCCGATGAACTATCATTGCTAAAGCATCAATTTTTTCCCCATTTAATAAAATATCAACCTTAACTAAATCAGATTCTCTTAACCCAATATAATCATAATCAAATGAAGCATAACCTTTTGAAAAGCTTTTTAATAAATCAAAAAAATCAAAAATTGTTTCATTCAGAGGAAGTTCATAGATTAATTTTCTTCTAAAATCATCTAAATATTCAATATCAATAAATTTTCCACGCTTGCTTTGACACAATTCCATAATTGCACCTAAATACTCTTCAGTTAGCATGATATTAGCACGAATGTATGGTTCTTCAATAGTTTTGATAGTGCTTTTATCAGGAAAGAATGAAGGATTAGTAATATACTGAATATCACCATTTGTTAAAGTAATGACAAATTCAACTGATGGGGCAGTGGCAATGATATCAAGATTAAATTCTCTTTCCAATCTTTCTTGTAAAACATCCATATGAAGTAATCCTAAAAATCCGATTCGAAAACCAAATCCTAAAGCCTTAGATGTTTCAGGTTCTCAAACAATTGATGAATCTGATAAACTAATTTTTTCCAGAGCATCTTTTAAGTCATTATAATCACGAGTATCAACAGGATAAAATCCCGTATAAACAACTGGTTTTAATTTCTTATATCCCGGCAGTGGAAAATTAGTAGGATTTTTTGCTAAAGTTACAGTATCACCCACAGCAACATCTTTAATGTCACGAATTGATGCTGAAATTCAACCAACTTCACCAGCAGTTAGTGTCTCTTTTTTAACTTCATTAGGATTTTTAACCCCTAACTCCGTTACTAAATAACGCTTTTTCGTTTGGATAAATAAAATTTCATCTCCAACCTTAATTTTTCCCTGAAATACTCTCATGTAGATAACTACTCCACGATAATTATCAAAGTAACTATCAAATATTAAGGCTTGAAGTGGTCTATCATCATCAGCATCTTTTGGTGCAGGAATTCTTTTGATAATAGCATCAATTACTTGATCAATGTTAAGTCCAGTTTTTGCTGAAATTAAAATAGCATCTGAAGCGTCAATGCCAATAATATCTTCAATTTCTTTTTTTACTCGATCAGGGTCTGCACTAATTAAATCAACTTTATTGATAATTGGTACAATCTCTAAATTATTTTCAATTGCTAAATACACATTAGCTAGGGTTTGTGCTTGAATACCTTGAGTGGCATCAACTAATAGTAATGCCCCTTCACAAGCAGCTAAACTTCGGCTAACCTCATAAGTAAAATCGACATGCCCTGGGGTATCAATCAAATGAAAAACATAATCTTTATATTTGATTTGAATAGCGTTTAATTTAATAGTAATTCCCCGCTCTTGTTCTAAATCCATACTATCTAAAATTTGTGGTCTAGCTTCACGGGCTGTAATAGTATTGGTAAATTCCAAAATTCGATCGGCTAGTGTGCTTTTTCCATGATCAATGTGAGCTATAATTGCAAAGTTTCTAATATTCTTTTTGTCCATATTTTTTTAAATTATATTTTAAAATGATATTTTTTTTAAAAACATTAACTATATTTTAATAATAAGCAAATAAAAATCATGCTTCAACTGACATCGATAAATTATTTGCTAACATTTAATTTTAATTTGTATTTTAAACAAAGTTTTACCATAAATTTATCCTATACTGTTTTTGTTTAGAAAACATAAATTAAAAGAATATAGATTTATTTTATTTATTTATAGCCATTCTAAAATTATTAAATTCGCAATTTTATTAGATTAATGTTTTAAGCTGTGAGTATATGAAATGACTATTAGTGAAATAACACAGTAATAAATATTTTAAAAATATACTCGAAATGTATTTAACTTCTGGTTGCAATTTGTAAAATAAAACACCCTACGCTAAGGGTGCTATAACTTAATCTATAATTATAAAATAGATGAGATGCATAGTTTGATTTTAATCTTCGCTAAATGAAGATTTATAAAGTTTTTCATAAAATCCATGTAAATTGAGTAATTGCTCGTGGTTTCCTCTTTCAATAATTTCACCATTATTAACAACTAAAATCTGGTCGGCATTTACAATTGTTGATAGCCGGTGAGCAATTACAAATGATGTCTTACCTTTCATTAATTCAAGCATAGCATTTTGAATAATTTTTTCTGTTCTAGTATCAACATTTGATGTCGCCTCGTCTAGAATTAGAATATTTTTATCAGCCAAAATTGCCCGAGTTATAGCAAGTAATTGTCGCTCACCTTGTGAAAAGTTTCTTCCGCCCTCTTCAACAATTGTGTCATATCCTAATTCAAGCTGTTCAATAAAATCGTGAGCACTACTAATTTTGGCAGCATTTTTAATTTGCTCATCAGTTGCTGATAAATTACCATATCTAATATTTTCCAAAATTGTATTCTTAAATAAAAATGTATCCTGCAACACAATTGAAATTTGTTCTCTTCAACTATGTTCATTAATTTCAGTTGACTTGAAATTATCAATCAAAATTTCACCTAAGGTCGGAATATAAAACTTGCTAAGTAAGTTTATAATTGTGGTTTTACCAGCTCCTGTTGGTCCAACAATTGCGAACACTTCACCTTTTTTAGCTTTAAATGAAGCGTTTTTTAATTGAAGATTATCAAGGGAATTATTATATGAAAAACTAACATTTTTAAATTCTACATTACCCTTAATGCTATCAATTTGATTAAGTTTATCTTCATCAATTAATGGTTTAATTTTTACTAAATTTAAAACTCTAGTTGCTGAAACAAGTGATATTTGAATTGAAGCAACATTTTCAAAAGTTCTAGCAATTTCATTTGACATAATTCTAATGTATAAAATAAATGAAACAATAGCCCCTGGACTAAATAGTGAATTAGAACCAGTTCCAATTCCGTTTATCGAAAATAAAGAAGCAATGGCAACAACAACTAGTTGTAATAAATTAGTGACAATATTAGCATATGGATAAACTACGTTTGAATAAACATTGGCATGAAATGAAGAATTGTATAATCTTTTAGTTCTTTTAGCAAACTCTTGATTGATTTTATCCATTTGGTTGAATGATTTTATTAAGTGATGTGCCGCTAAATTCTCTTCAATAAAACCATTAACATCAGCTATTCTTTTTTGTGTTTTTTGATATTGTGGAACAGCTTTTTTCATCAAAATAAATACCACAAATAAAAACAAGGGAAATAGAATTAAAACAATTAAGGTTAAATAAATTGAATAATATAACATAAATATAAATGACGAAATAACAATAAAAACAGTTTTTAAAATTGCATTTAAATTGGCACATAAACCATTAGAAATATTTTCAATGTCATTCGAGAAAATTGACATTAATTCGCCATTGTTAATTTCATCAAAAAATGAAATTGGCATTCTCATGATTGCTTTATAAGCATCATTTCGCATAATGATGGAAGTATAAAGTCCAGCTTTGACTGATAGGGCATTAGATCAGTAGTTAAAAATCTGTTGTAATATACTTAAAAAAACTAAAACAATAATTGCAATTACAAATGCTAGTGGGTCATAATTAGTATGAATAAAACTGTAGGTTAAAAATTTGTCAGTAATATATCCTAAAGCAAAAATAACTAATGTTGAACAGATCATCGACAGTAATGTTGTGATTATAATACCAAACAAAGCACCACGTCGATAGTTTAAATATTTAAGTAAATTTTTAAAACTTTCTGCTTTAATTTTACGATTTTTTTTCAAATAAGATTTTTTCTCTAATTTGCTCATTTCTTTAAAATTTTTATCTTTTTTAAACGGGTCTAGGCTAAGCATGATTTTCCCCCATTTGTGAAATGGCAATTTCTCGATATAACTTATTAGAATTAATTAATTCATCGTGTTTACCTGAGCCAATAATTTTGCCGTGCTCTAAAACTAAAATATTATCAGCATGGGCAATTGAAGAAATTTTTTGAGTAATGATTACTAGCGATATTTTTTTCTCAGCAAATTCATTTTTAATATTTTCCAAAACAGCGGCTTCAGTTTTATAGTCAAGAGCAGAAGTTGAATCATCTAAAACAAGAATTTTAGGATCTCTAATTATTCCTTGAGCAATTGATATTCTTTGTTTTTGACCACCGGATAAATTAACACCCTTTTGTTCCACTTCATGTTCAAATTGATTTTTAAATTTTGAAATAAAACTATAAGCGCAAGCATTATGTGAAGCTTTTAATATATCTTCATCTGAAGCTTCAGGATTAGCTAGAAGTAAATTACTTTTAATTGTTCCGCTTAACAGGGTTGGATTTTGATAGATAAGTGAAATATTTTTATGTAAAGAAACACTATCAATCTCTTCAATTTTATTGTTATCGATTGTAATATTCCCAGATATGCTTTTAAAATCGTGATTTATTAACCTAGCAATGGTACTTTTACCAGAACCGGTAGGCCCAATGATTCCGAGAATTTCGCCAGGTTTCACTGAAAAAGAAATATCATCTAATACATTTTTATCAGATGACTCAAAATAGCGAAACGAAACATGATCAAAAACTATTTCACCATTTGTAACTTTTTTATCCGATTGAATAAAAGGAATATTCGGTTTTTTATCAATAATTTCAAAAACAC
The DNA here is from genome assembly GCF_003332325.1 of [Mycoplasma] phocae. Taxonomy (NCBI): domain Bacteria; kingdom Bacillati; phylum Mycoplasmatota; order Mycoplasmoidales; family Metamycoplasmataceae; genus Metamycoplasma; species [Mycoplasma] phocae. Next base: position 610,188 of record NZ_CP029295.1, read on the forward strand.
GTTTAATTGACACTTTTGATCTGGCTAAAGTAAAAATTGTAAATGAAACCATTAATACACCAATGGTTATAAACATAACATAATTAGTAAAAGTTGTAACGTTGGCAATAGTTTGCCTAAATAGTAATTCATCAGTAATTGATTTAGCATTGATACCAGAAATGTATACAACAAAAACTGTGGCTAAATTTGTGAATAAGGAAATAAAGTTAAAAGTTGTATTATATGAGAATCACGCTTTTAAACTAATTTTTCCCCAATTTTTATTTGCTTGTTCAAATTTTTCTAATTGAATTTTTTCTAAATTATAAGATTTGATAACTTTAGCACCAAGAATATTTTCTTGTGATTCGGTATTGATTTTGTCATACATTTTTTGTTCTTTTTTAAATAATGGACCAATAATAGCTCCGGCAATAATCATAGTAATACTTAGCAATGGAATTAGTACAGCGAAAATGATTGATAAATTTAAATTTGTTAACAAGGCAAAAACTAATCCAAAAATTAAATAAAAGGGACCAATGACCATACTTCTTAAAAATGATATTAATCCATTTTGAATTCTAGTTATATCAATTGTAAAACGGGTAATAATTTTAGCATGAGTAAATACTTCTAAATCTTTTTGGGATAATTTGCTCAAATGATTTCATAAATAATTTCTTATTTCTCTGGCTCCGGCTATCGAAACATATGATGCCAAAATTGCAGCTAGCAAACTTCCGATTGTACCAATAATTAAAAAGATAGTAAAGAAAATGGACAAATATTTAATTGCTTCTTTTCGACTAGCATATGTAAAAGTAATTCTTAAAATATCAATTGAAACATTTTTATCATCGGGAAATGCACTTTGAGAAATTAAACCAACAATTTGTCCGACAAATAAACTTATTAGTAAAAACGAAACTACTTGAATACATGTTAGCAGAAAAGATCCTGCTGAAATTCAGCGATGTTTTTTACTTAAATATTTATATAATCTAAACACAAAACCTCCTTTTTTTAATTTTATAAAGTTAAAGTTTATTATTTAACTATTTAAAAAATTCAATTGCTTCTTTTGCCATATACAACTCTTCTTCAGCTCTTATGACATAAATTGGAATAAGACTATTCTTAGTTGATATTAACTTATAGTCAGTATATTTTAAATTTTCATTTGCATCATCATCAATTTCAAGTTTAATTAACTTAATTTTATTAATTACTTCCTTGCGAACATAGGCATCATTTTCCCCCACTCCAGCGGTAAAAACTATTGCATCAATTTTGCCATTAATTTTATTTAAGTAATTTATCAAATAATCAGCAATTTTTCTTGTATATAAATTAAGCGCAAATTGTGCTTGTGAATTTGTATTTTTAACTTTTTGAACATCTCTTAAATCAGATGAAATTTGACTAACCCCCAACATTCCAGATTGCTCATTTAGCATTTTTGTAACCTCATCAACATTCATATTTTTAGCTTTCATAATATATTGAATGATTGATGGATCAATATCACCCGAACGGCTTCCCATCATAATTCCCGCTAGTGGAGTGAAGCCCATTGAAGTATCAATTGATTGACCGTTTTCTATTGCACATAAACTAGCTCCATTGCCAATATGCATACTAACAATATTAACTGATTCCTTGTTAAGAATTTCCGCAGTTTTTTGAGAAATATAATGATGATTTAGTCCGTGAAAACCATATTTTCTAATGTTAAGTTCTTCGCTAATTTTAGCATTAATTGGATATGTGTAAGCTATTCTTGAAAGAGTTTTGTGAAATGATGTATCAAAATGCAAAGTCATTTTAGCATTTGGTAGATACTCTTTAAAAGCTTCAATAGCATTCAAAGCGCCAGGATTATGTAAAGGTGCTAAATCAATTGAATCTTTTAAAAATTTAAGTGATTCTTCGGTAACTTCGCATGTTGATTGCATGTGAATTCCACCATTTACAACCCGAAAAGCTACTTGAGAAATTTCAGAAAAATCCTTAATGATATTTCGCTCTTTTCATAGTGATACAAGAATTTTAACTGTTTCTAAAAATGATGGCAATTCAAATTTTAAATCTTCTTTTTTGTTATTATGTTCCAATGACAAAATTCCGTTATTCAATTTGATGCGTTGAGCCACGCCTTTTGCCTCAATTTTCAATTCTGATGAAAATAAATTTCATTTAATTGAACTTGACCCAGCATTTATTATTAATATTTTTGACATATATTTTCCCCCGATGATGTTATTATCTTATCTATTATAAAATAAATCAAGAAATAAAAAGCAATTAAAAAAATCAAATTTAATAAATTAAAATAGTTATTGGTTAAAGGTTAAAATTAGTTGAAATAAAATTTGATAAATATATTTTATTTTACTAGTGTATACACACAAATTAAGGGAATAAAATTTATTAAATTTAGACACTTATTCTAAAGAAATACAGTTAATAACTTTGTTACATTAATAATTTATAAAAAACATAATCGCAAATTTTGATTATGTTTTAATGAATTAAATATTTTTTTACTAATATTAGTATTTAAATTTTTTGCAGTTTTAATCATCCTTATTCTCGATGGAGTTTTATTGATTAATGAATCATCAATCTCATCTTGAGAAGAACTTCTAAAGATTGTCTCAAATATATTCTGCGGTCATTTTTTTTCGTATAACTTTGATTTTTCTTCTAGTTTATTTTTATATTCTTCATCATTTGAAAAGGGAATTTTTAAGTTGTCTAGAACCGAGAGCGCAAAGACCTTTTCACGTTTTTGAATAGAACCGTGATTAATGCTATTCAAAGTAGCGGTAAATGTTTTATAACCTAATTCTCCTAAAATTTTCTTTCATTCCTCTTATTGTTCTAGGAATTTTGGGGAGAGTAAGTTTTTGGCATTTTCCATTAATAAGAATTTAGGTCTATGTTCAGCGTTTTTAAGAATTCAATAAATTTTTCAAACAAGACTTGATGTGCTTTCAGTATTTTTAATGCCTTTAGCCTTTCCCATATTAGCAATTGATAATCCTTGGCAAGGGAATGAATAGGTTATTAAATCTATTTTATGTTTGTCAATAATTTTTGAATCTAATGATGTTATGTCAATTTGATTATTTTGAAGTAGCGTCGCTGCCACTAAATATTTTTTAAAATTCAAATCTTTTCTCTCGACATGCGAAGGTTTTTTGAATTTAGAGAATAGGTTTTACTTTTTATAAATTTATTAATTGAATCTTCGTTATCTAATTTATTTTTAATAAGAATTTCATTAAAGGTATTGTATAAATTATTATGCATGGCTGAATATGTAATAATCGCTCTAGCATCTCACTAACAGGTCGCCACAATTTTAAATTTTGGGCCACTTCCTTTATTTACAATTTTAATAGCCTTATTTTGAGCACCGATTCCAGCAAATGTCTCTAAAACTTTAATTGATTTCATGGTTAGCAAAAAAAATAGCTTTGAAAAAGCTTAGACATTTTAATATTTTTTGGAATAGGTTATAAAGTTTATTAATTATATATATATATATATATTGAGATAGACGTATAGTTGCAATATTTAGTTTTTTATTAATTGCGAGTGTACTCATAATTAGAAATTATACTATAAATAGATGTGTTAATTTTTAAAAACCATTTGATTACCAATGATATATATCCAATTTTAAAATGAATTAATAAAAAAAGTGCCTAAATATTTTCGACACTTTTATTAATTATATACAACTAAATAATATATGCGATTCCATCAGTTTTTTCGTCAATTGAATACATTGATGCAAAGTATTCTTTAAGTGATTCAAAAACAGTATCTTGTTGACGATAGAATCTATCTCCAACGTTTGCTAATACTCATTCAGGACGATCTAAATCGCTGTGTCAGATATCTCCGGCAATAGCAAAGTCTTCTATTTTTAAACCATCAGGTCAATCATAAACTTCAATTAGACCATTATTAATTTTTCTTTTAACAAGTGAATCAATATTTTTGCCATCTTTTAAAACTCAAGCTTTTGGATTTGTAGTTTGCGCATAACCATCATATACACCTTGTTTTGATTTAACTGCGAAGTTAGTTGATTCAATATATGCGACTGGAAGGTTTGCATTTCTATAAAATGGAGCATGATCAGATCAATCACCTGTTTCTCCTGGTTTATATTCACCTGGAGTAAATTGTGGGTGAATTTCTAATTCTTGTGAAGGATCTTTTAAATTTTGGCTTCTAATTCTAGAAATAGCATTAATTTGATCACGAATAATTGTTGATAAATTTCCATATACTCTTCCTAAACTTGGTGATGTATTTGGTGAGTGAACATACATTCTATCACCACCAGCAACGGTATCTAAGTTAATCATACCAATTGAATTTTTTAGTAATGGATTGGTTTCAACTTGTTTAGAATCCTTTTTCGATTTTAAAAATTGAGCAACAAAGGCTTCAGAACCTAGTTTTCCAAGCTCTTCAGCATCAACAAAAATAACATGTAATCTTACTCCTAATCTATCACGATTAATAGGATTTGAGAAATATTTTAATAGTGATAGATTAACTGCAACACCAGTAGCATTATCAGTAGCACCTCATGAAATTCCTTTTGGACCTACATTATTAGTAGAATCATAGTGAGAAACAATATAAAAATCTTTAACTTCTCGTTGTTTATTTTCCTTACCTTTTAAGTTTTTTTCGCCAGGATTTATTGTAACAATAATGTTATTACCAATGTTATTGATTCTACTTGAAGCAGTATCATATAAAAATCCTTGAGTTATAAAACCAGTTTTTTTCATATCTTCATAAGCTTTATTAACAATAGCTTGATGTTTTCCATCTTCTTTAAAAGTTGTAACAGCATTCCCGTTTAATCGATTTATTTTTGAATCAGGAGCCGCTTTACTTTCAATCGAACCATAAGTGCTTTGATCTGGATAAGTAATTACATTGCCAGTATGATTTTCATATCCCATTGAAGAGATCATCTTTCTTAACACTCTATAAGCGTGATAACTTCCGTAAATATTGCGTTGTGAATCAATTTCAACATTTTCGGCATATAGTGGATCTAAAACATCTGAAGTTAGTGCTTTACCATTTTCTAGCTTAATACCTAGTGATTTAACAATTTTATCCCCATCTTTTTCTAGCATTAAACTTGATTCTTTAAAGTTATTAATATTTTCTGCTTTCCGACCATGAGTATTGTTAATAAATTCATTAAATTGTTTATAAACTTCTAAATCACTAACTTTACTATTTTCACTTTTATTTGTACATGAAGCAGCAATTAGCGGAAAAGATGCAAGAGTTGAAACACTCGCTAAACTAATTACAATTTTAAGAGATTTTTTCATTATTTATTTTTTTACCTTTCATCAATTTATTTTTATTTGACAAATACATAACTAATTATGTATAAAAATTTTAATACTTTGTTGTCATAAATTGAAAAAAATCAAACATAATTAAATGAATTTAGAAAAAAATAATTAGCGTTTTTTAATTAATAGTAAAATTTTATTATTAAAAAGAAAGTTATAGAGGATAGTATGATGCTTAAAAAAAATGGTAAAAAAACAAAAATTTTAATCTCACTATTGGCAACACAATTCGTTGCTTTGCCAATAGCTATGGTGGCTTGCAATAATACTAATAAAAAAACTGAAACAACCACAAACAATTTCGATAAGTCAGATGTTAATCGGGAAGGCAGTTTAATTGGTGATGAATTAAGAGAAAAAGTAAATGATGTTATTAAAAATTCATCATTTACATTCACTGACTTAGCAAAAGAAGAATATAACGCCTTAAATAGTCCAATTAAAAAAGATCAATACATTAAATCATTGTGAGAAAAAATCACAAAATGATTTGCATCATCTAAAGATCATTTAGATCGCTTTGCCTTTCTTCCTGAAACACTAAGAAATCCAGAATTTAGGAAATATTTAAATGTGAATATTCCAAACTTGGAGTATTTCGTGGGGAATCACGAAGTACATTGTTACTTTGATTATGATGAAACCCAAAGAAATATTTACTATCACTATAAAATAAAATGTCTAGATGGTAGACAAAATGAAGGACAGGGAGACGTATTTTTAAATTTAGGTCAAGATAATTAAAATGAGAAATAGAAAAAAATTTCTCATTTTTCTACCCCTAATTTTACTCCCTGTTCCAACTTTGGCAGCTGCATGTCAGCAAACTCAAAAGGGTATTCAAATCGATGAAAACATTATCAACAAAAAATATTTGTCAAATTTAACGTTGCAACAAATTGCTTCATTAAATGAAATTAAACAATTTTTATTTAACAATGAAAAAGGTAATAAAGTATATTTATCAGTTAAGCAAATAGATGAAAGACAAAATGATTTGATTTTTGAAAATGATTTACACTATAAACCTGATTTTAAAACACAACAACCATTTCAACAAATTAACACTAAATATGACAATATTAAAGTTCAAACAACTGACAACCCAAAAAATGATATTTCACAACTTTTCACTGAATATAATTTTGAAGAGATCAAAAAATATAATGGTTATGGAAATAAATGATTTTACTACCTAGCTAATCTCAAGGGGATTGATAAGGATTTTTATAGAGTAGGTGACCCTTATTTTTTTGATTTTCAAACAATAATTTTTCGATTAGTTGATGATTTAAAAAATAATTCTGGACTCGTAAGAGAGCGGAGTCTTTTTAGTAGTAATAGAAAAGCTATTTTACTTGAAAATGTATTCAAAAACCAATACATTCAAGCAAAATCGTGACTTAAAAGAGATGATATCAAAGAAATTTTTATTAAATACTTAATTTTATATTTAAATAAATTTAATCTTGGAATTAAAAAAATTAATATCGATTGATCGTCAAGCACAATTAAAGAAAGTATTGACAAAAACACTAATTTTGTCAGTTTTAAAATAAAGGACATCATTACTTTTGAAAATAAAAGCATTATCACTGATGAAATTCGCAACAAAACTTTTTACATCAATAATTTCCGTAATTATGCAACCAATCTTAAATTTGGTGTTGGAGAGTCAGGACTAAAAGAAAAATTGCCACTGTTCAATGACTATGTACAAAATCCACTACTGAATATTAGTAGCTTAAAGTTTTTACCGGTTGTTGACAATATTAATAATTTCATTAAGGGATATGGTAGCCTTAATTATTGAAATTCTCGTGGAATTGTTTACCTATTTTCAAAATTTAAAAATCAAATTTTATCATTAGACATTCCTGATATCTATAAAGAAAATGATCTAAAATATGAAATTGAAGATGTTAAATTTACTAATTATTTTGCAACCGATCAAATTATTAAATTAATTATTAAAGTCATTAAAAAAGATGGCAGTTTTAAGCGTTATGTTCTACTAAGTTCTAATTTCGATGATCACGGTCATTATTTGCGAGCAATAGCCTTGAAAAATTTGCCAATCAATTTACTAAAACCACAAGATTATTACATTTATTCAGAGCATCAACTTGCGCAAATAAAAGGCATTAAAATAGCTGATTTTATCGATATAGATCCTAATAAACCGTTTAAAAATTTAGTCCAAAATGCAATTGATAAGGTTTATGAGAAATGAAATAATCGTAATTCAGTTGATGTTATCTCAATTAAAAAAACTGATGAAAGTTTACAGGTTTTAGTGGCATATTTAAACAATTATTTACTTTCATATGCAATTGAAAATGATGGTAATAAAATTCATAGTGGTATTAAAAAAATTGAATTAGCTAATATTAGTAGTGATGAACCCGGAACATTAGTACTTAACCTAGAAGCATTTAAATTTTTAGATGAAAATGACATAAATTTTACTAATGAAAATGAAAAACCTTTTTATCAATTTTCAATTAAATTAAACGGCTTTAAAAACTACAAAGGTACTAGCCCCAATTCCTTTAGTTTAATAAGTAAAGGAGAAGTAAAATAATGAAAAGAAAACTTCCAACAATAATCATTAGCACCTTAGCTCTGACTCTTAGCACGGTCCCTCTTGTTGCCATTAGTTTTAGTAAATCTAAGATAAAAAATCGCCTAGAAAATAATGAGAGAGAATTACCGTCAAATTACTTTGAAGAAAACTTTGTTAAAAAAGCCTTAAGGTTGAAAAAAATAGCTAGAGAGTTTAATAGCGAATTTTATTTGTTTTCCAATCAATATGCTAGCCTAAGTTCACGTTTTAGTGATTTAGTAAAAGAGCAAAGTATTCCTGAATTAAAAGAAAATTTAAATAAATATTTTTTGAAGAATTTCGTTTTTGAAAATAATGATAAAAATAAAAGCTTTGCTAATTTAATTTATGAACTTAATTGGTTAATTGAAAAACTATCAATTCGATTATCAGATCTTAATTTCTTTTTAGAAAATAATGAACTAAGCGAAACATCATCTAATAATCAAAGCGAAATTAATAAGGAAATTAAAGAATATCTTCATGACCACAATTTTCAGTTTGTAATTCTAAAAACTGACAAAGCCCCCATTACTACTTTGTTTAAGCACATTAAGATACATTTAAATTCAATTGCAATGTCTATAAAAGAACATAATGCTTTAACTAAATTTTTCGAAGAGTACAAAATGGCAAAAAATTTTATTTACGACAATATTAATCATATTAATTTAGACGTAAATTTTCAAATTATTTATGACATTTTAAACACAAAAAAACTTGATTTAAATTTTGAATATGAAGAAAAAAATTTTTAAATAAGAAAACACATTTCATTGTTTAGTGGTTGAAAATGTCTTGATTATGATATAAAACCAAATTAAAATATAATATAATATATGCATGAAATAATCATATAAAAAAGGAGAATGTTTATGAAAGAAGAAAAATCATGTTGTAAGAAAACATGCGAAATGGAAAGCAAATGCGCAAAGGCATGTGACATGGAAAAATCATGTGAAAAAACATGCGCTATGGAAAGCAAATGCGAAAAATCATGTGACATGGAAAAGAAATGTGAAAAAACATGCGATATGGAAAAGAAATGTGACATGGAAAGTAAATGCGAAAAATCATGTGACATGGAAAAGAAATGTGACATGGAAAGTAAATGCGAAAAATCATGTGACATGGAAAAATCTTGCAAAAAAGAAATGTAATTATGTTTTAAAAAATAAAGGCGTTCACTTAAACCCTTTATTTTTTTATTTAGTTTCTAACTTATCTACTAATTTTCTTAATTTTATTAATGAATGATTTAGTGCTGATCGTGATTTCGTAATTCCAAACTGTTTAATTCGGTGAACTAAATCATTGAGACTAAGGTCAATATTTTGCTCTTTGATATCAAAAAAAAGAATTTCATCCTTGTTAAAATGCCCTTCAAGGTGATTTTTTTTAATAAAATCATAATTATGTAAAAAGCCCATATTAGCATTAGCAATTCTTTGTTGGTTATAAATGTCAGAATTGGTAATTCGATTAGCGTTATTAAAAAAATCACGTTCAATTTTTGAATCTTCGAGATGGTAATACGCCTCTTGTGCGTCAATTGCTTTTAAAAAATCACAGATATCTTCGATTTTTTTAATATAGATCAAATATCTTTCTTTTCGCAAATAAATTTTAAAATGCATATTGTATTTATTTAAAATTTCTAAGGCCTCATAGGCGTATGATGATTCATAAAATTTCAACTCTAAGTGGTTTTGAACACTACTTGGCCTATTAATTGAACCAGTTGCTAAGAAAACTCCCGAAAAATAATCACGCTCTTTTTTAAAGTTGTGGTGGCGAAAAGAATTTAGATCAATTAGGAAAGCATTTTTTCGCGGATTTTTATATTTTACTTTCATTTGAATTAATAAACCTTTTAGATAATCAAAGATTTCCAAATTATTAATAATAATATAAGCAGTATTTTTTTCGATTCGTGCTGTGGATATAATCCCATTTAATAAATCACTTTTTTCATACTTACTTAATTTGCGACTAATAATATTTTTTTTAACTTCATAAGCAAATGACGAAATTGGCATCCTATCTCTTTTCTACTAATTTAACTATATTATATAAAAAAATAATAAAAAAAGCAACGACCTATTTTCCCATACGGTATCGTCGGCACTGAAGGGCTTAACTGCTGAGTTCGGAATGGTATCAGGTGGAACCCCTTCGTTATGGTTGCTACGTAATACATTATATAGTAAAAAAAAATATTTTCACAAAAAAATTATTTTTTTTATTTTTTTTAAAATTTCATTTTTATGTGAATATAAAAAAATAATAAAACCTATTTCATTTTAGTTCATCTCAAAGTGAAATAATGAAATTTTTAGATTATAAAAACCCATTTTGCTTCACAAAATTTTCTTTACCATAATAATGTTTCAAGGTTTTTATAATTATTTATTTATATAAGAAATGTATATAAAAAATCAAGCCACAATTAATACTAGCTTGATTTTTAATTAATTATAAATTCATCAATTTTACGAAATTATTTTAATCAGATACTAGTGGAAGAGAATAAAATTCATTAGCGTTAATATGAACTCCTTGATGATTTTGTTGGTTTTTGTCAAGAGAAAACTTAACATATAATTTTCCGTCTTCTCCACCGGTGTTTTTTATAAGTAAAAATTCAACAATGAAAAATTTTTTTTCTTTATCAATTCTAAAAGAAAATGGAGTAATAATGTAATCTTTATACCTGTCTTTTTGTTGATATGCAAAATCGGTTTTAAGTTTAGATTTAAATTCACTTAAATTTGTATAAGTTCCTTTGTAGTTAATAATTATTTGCGTTTGCAAATTATAAAGTTTTAACTTATCGTCATATTTGTAATCAAATTTACTTTTATACTTTTCAAATTGATCACGAGTTATAAATTCCCCTAATATTTTCGGACCGTCACCATGTGAAAATTTTACATATAAATCAAAGTCGTATTTTCTATTAGAAGATTCATTTAATGAAATACGGTAATTAACTGCAACTGAATTTTTTTCTTGAAATCTCACATCAACATATTTAACTTCAAAATTAGTAATATTATTATTGAACTTAATTTTATCCTTTTGAAATAAATCGTTCAAATCATCACCTAGTTTGCCTTCATATTTGAAATCAACTCTAGTCTTATATCCTTCAATTCTATCATTTCTTATGTGGCTTAGTAGTTGATCTTCATGTTGTTTTTTGGGAATAGCAGCATTAAAATCTTCGACATTAACATAAGATGCTGTTTTTTTAAACTCATTATTAGAATACGCATATTCGACATAGACATCAAATGTATAATTAGCAGTTGTATCAACAACTTTATATTTAGAAATTACTTTTCCATCAGGATTAACCTTTGTCTCGATTAATGTAATTTGATAATTCTTTAAATCACTATGAGTTACTTTACTATCTTGAAACCAAAACTCTGACTCATTGCCAAGCTTACCATCATAGTAAAAGCTAACTTCCTTTTTAAAATCATTTACTATTTTTTGTTGTCTTTCAATCTCAGAAATTTTTAAATCTAATAAATCTATAGATTCTTTTCAAGAAGTCTTATCCGACAATTTCACGAAATTAAATTCCAAAATTTTGTTTGCATTTTTATCTAAAAAATTTTCTATTTCTAAATAATTTTGAACTTGCTTTTTATGTGATTTTAAATGAGCGAGATCATAACCATTATTAAAAACATTTTTTATATTTGTTTCTAAAGCATCTTGAAAAAATTTTATTCTTGTAGAAAATTCTTTAACAATTGTGGTTAAATCATCTTTTAGGTGCTTTGATAAATTATCAATAGTTTCTTTACTTTTAATTTTAGAATTTATTGATTCGAAATCTTTAATTAATCATTTATATTTATCGGTATTTACATCAGTTATAGAATTATTTGTAGGATAAATTAAATTATGCATTTTATCAATGACTTTTTTTATTTCATCTAATCCTTTAAATTTTTTAGAAAACTCATCAATTATTTTTTGGTTTGCATCGGAGTCAATAGGCGCATTTATATCCTTCATTGAATTAGTATCTTTTTTTCCATTATCTTCTTTTTTATCAGAAGTATTGCCGTTGTTGACGTCACCTTTGTTTATATTAGGTCCGTTATTACTTTTATCATCCGTTTTTGCATCACCTTCAACAATTTCATCAGAATTGCCAATCATTGTTTTAGTACACGATGCAGCGATTAATGGCAACGATGCAACTACTGTTGGCATTATAATCAATCATTTAAACTTATTATTTTTCATGAGTTATCCTTTTGTTTTGTTAGAAATGAAATACCCAATTATATGAATTAGAAATACTATTAAATTGAAATTAACAATTGACAAAATTAATTAATATTTTAAAATCTTTACAAAGCTATTTTTAGAGTCAATATCATATATTTTTTAATTAAGACTTCATTTTCATAGATTTTGCTGACATTATTGTTTTCATTTGTTCTTTTTGCAATTCATAAAATTTCGTTAGTCATTCTACATCTTTAAAAATTTCTAGCTTATATGTTGGAAATTTTTTGTAAATTTCTTCTAATGTACTTTCAATTTTTAAATAATTTTCAACTTCTTTCTTATATGCTTCAAAAAGTTCTTTACTAATTTTTCCTTTTGATAATATTCTATTATAAGTGTAGGAAATGTCGTCCTTGAATACTTCTTGAAGTTCTCTAATTTTTTTATGAAATGAACTAATTATTTTTTGCTCGTCTTCCTTTATACGCAATGATAATTGATCTGCTACAGCTTTAGTATTTTCGCTAGATCTTGCTAATTCTAAATCGGTCTTTAATCATTTGTATTTATCTGTTTCGATGTCTGTTTTTGAATTATTACTATAAAATAAATTATGAAATTCATCTATTAATTTCTTCATTTCATCTAATCTATCAAATTTTTTTATAAATTCTGCTTTTATATTGAATGCTGGAACAATAATCAATGCGTCTATTATCTCTGGTTTTGGTGCTGGTGCTGGATTTAAATCAGGATTTGGTTGTGGTGCTGGTGCTGGATTTGAATCAGGCTTTAAATCAGGTTTTGGTTGTGGTGTTTGATCAGGAGTTGGTTTTGGTGGAGTTTGTGTCTCACCATCTTTTGCATCATTACTATCTTTTTTCTTATTACATGCCGCAGCAATTAAGGGTATAGATGTAATTGCTACAGGTAAAGCAATTCATCACTTGAAATTTTTTTTCTTCATAAATTGTTTTTTCCTTCTTTTTTTATAAGTCTATTATATTATACACATAAAATAAAATAGAAATCAAAGTACTAATATTCAAAAAATTAACTATTTTTTACATTTTTTTAGCAAAAAAACAAAAATTTTTATTTTTAATAAAAACCAAATTTATTTTTTTACTACTAATTTAAATTGTATAAAAGCTATTTTTTGTTATTTATGCACCATAATTTAACAAAAAAAATATAATTATAAATGTGTATTACTAATTATTAAAATATATATCGGAGGATAATATGAAAGCAAAAATTGCAATTAATGGCTTTGGAAGAATTGGTCGTCTAATTTTTAGAGAAATCTACAATGACCCTGAGCTAGAAGTTGTTGCTATTAATGACTTAACTAACGCTTCAACTTTAGCACACTTATTAAAATATGATACAGCCCATGGCATTATGAATGAAGAAATTTCTAGCACAGAAAATTCAATCATTGTTGGTAAAAAATCATTTCCTATTTATAGCGAAAAAGACCCAGCAATGTTACCATGAAAAAAATTAAAAGTAGATATTGTTGTTGAAGCAACCGGAAGATTTGTAACTTCTGAATTGGCACAACTACATCTAGATGCTGGAGCTAAAAAAGTATTTATTAGTGCCCCTTCAAAAAGTAATGATGTAAAAACTATTGTTTACTCAGTTAATGAAAATACATTAGATAAAGATGACAAAATTATTTCAGGTGCTTCATGTACTACTAACTCATTAGCACCAGTTGTTAATGTTTTAGAAAAAGAATTTGGAATTGAAAAGGGATATATGACAACTATTCACTCATATACCGCTGATCAAAGATTACAAGATGCACCTCATAGTGATTTAAGAAGAGCGCGGGCAGCAGCTTCAAATATGATTCCAACTTCAACTGGTGCCGCTAAAGCTATCGGCAAAGTTATTCCAAGTTTAAGTGGAAAAATGAATGGAATTGCCCTAAGAGTTCCAACTATAACTGGATCAATCGTTGACTTAACAGTTGAACTTAAAAAAGATGTAACTGTTGAAGAAATTAATGAAGCAGTTAAGAAAAACATTTCTGAATCATTAGAATATACTGATGCTCCAATCGTTTCAAGTGACGTTATTGGTTCAAAAGCTGGTTCAATTTTTGATAGCCAATTAACATCAGTTATTGAAGTTGATGGTAAGAAAATGTACAAAGTTTATTCATGATATGATAACGAAAGCTCATTTGTACATCAATATGTTAGAACATTAAAATACTTAGCTAAGTTAAAATAGTTGAAATAAAGTTATTAAAAAAATAAGATTTCGCGATCTTATTTTTTTGTTGCATCTAAATTTATTATTATTTAAATATTTCTTGATAGATTTCGTCGTAGTATTTAACTGGAATAAATTGAACTTCTTTTTTAACTTCTTGTGGAACATCAACTAGATTTTTAAAGTTATCATTTGGAATAAAAATCTTCTTAATTCCGAATTGTGTTGCTGCAAGTGATTTTTCTTTTAAACCACCAATTGGTAAAACTTTTCCTCTTAAAGTAATTTCACCTGTCATACCAACAATAGCAGGTACTGGTTTTTTAGTTAAAGCACTAATAATTGAAGTTGTAAAAGTAACTCCGGCACTAGGTCCATCTTTTGGAATGGCCCCAGCAGGTACGTGAATATGAATTGAGTTATTTTCAAAATCAAAATCAATTCCAAATTTTTTAGCATTAGATCTTACATAAGCTAAAGCAATTTGTGCTGATTCTTTCATAACATCCTTTAGCTGACCGGTTAGTTTTAAACCATCTTTGCCTGGGAATGTTGTTACTTCAATTGCTAAAGTAGAGCCACCAAAACTTGTATATGCTAAACCGTTAACAACCCCAATTTGGGCTTTGTTTTCATTTTCATCATCTTCAAATTTAACTGGTCCTAAAAAGTCTACAACTGCTTCTTTGGTTACCACAAATTCTTTTTTGATTTTCTTATCTAGGATTTGCACAACAATTTTTCTGGCAATACTGTCAAGAATTCTTTTTAATTCACGAACTCCACTTTCGCGAGTGTAGAATCTTACAATAAATTCTAAAACTTCATCACTTAATTGCATTTGCTTTTCAGTTAAGGCATTTTGTAAATATATTTTTGGCATTAGATATGATTTAGCAATTTCTATTTTTTCTTTTGTTGTGTATGTTGATAATTCAAGAATTTCAACCCTATCAATTAAAGGAGCAGGAATGGTGTCATATGAGTTAGCAGTAGCAATAAATAGAACTTTTGACAAATCATATTCCAAATCAAGATAGTGATCTTGGAAGTTAGCGTTTTGTTCAGGATCAAGAACCTCAAGCATAGCACTTGTTGGATCACCACGAAAATCTGATGACATTTTGTCAATTTCATCTAATAGAATAACGGGATTAGAAACACGAGATTTTTTAATTGCTGAAATAATTTTCCCAGGCATTGCACCAACATAGGTTCTTCTGTGTCCCCTTATTTCACTTTCATCTTTAACCCCACCTAATGAAACTTTAATAAACTTTCTTTTTAATGCTTCAGCTATTGATTTAGCTAAAGTAGTTTTACCAGTTCCTGGAGGACCAATTAAAGTTAAAATAGGAATATTATTAACTGGGTTATTATTTGTTTGACCAGCTTGTGTAACAAATAGATTTGTATCGATAAAATGTTCTGGATCATTTTTGATTGCAATATATTCATTTTTCGAAGATTTGCCTTTAGTGTGAGTTAAGACAGAAATAAATTCCAAAATTCTTTCCTTTGGTTTCTTAAGACCGTAGTGATCTCTGTCAAGAATCTTTCTAACAAAATCAATGTCAATAATTTCTTTACTTACTTTTCTTCATGGTAGATTTAGTAGAAGATCGATGTATGTTTTGGAAATGTTAGCTTCTGGACTTGAAGGCATCATTGAAGACATACGGTTTTGTTCACTTCTTAGTGCATCTAAAACATATTGTGGATATTGTTTTTTTAATGCATCATTTTCTTCGATGCTATCAACTAATTTGTTACCACCTTCATCTTCATTTAGCATTTTATTAATTTGACGTAATTTTTCACGCAAGAAGAATTCACGTTGCTGTGTTTCCATATCGCCACGAAGGTTGCTATTGATTTCACTTTCAATTTCATCAAATTTAATTCTATTAATCAATTTCTTCAAAATTTCGTCAAATCTAATATCTAAATTACTATAGTTTATAAATTTAAGTAGTTCAATGGTTGAAAAACTACTACGCATATAGTTAATAGTTTTTCATGAAATTAATGAATAATCAGCGATATTAATATCATTTTTATAAGAACTCAAAAAATTAGAAATTGCCTTGAAATTTCCATTTGTTTTCATACTATCTTCAGTCGGGTCAAAATGTGGAGCTGATAATTTTCTAATAATCATTGAAACTTTTTTAAATTTATCGCTAATAGTTTTAATGTTTTTGTTTTCTAAAATTTCTTCTTCAGTATTAGCATAAATTACGTGATTATTATCCTTATCTGAACCTTGTTTTGTTTCAAGACTAATAATTTTTTGACGGTCGCCTGATTTTAGTAGAAGATCGTAAATTCCGTTGTTATCTTCTTTTGCAACAATTTCGGCAATTACTCCATATTCTTCTAATTGGCCGATATTAGGCTCGTTTTTAATATCAACATCTCTTTTGATAAAGGCAATTAAAATTTTATTTTGATATTTTTCGATTGACTCAAAAAGAGCACTAACAGATGTAGGCTTGCCAACTCTTATTTTTTCATTCTCAATACCGAATGGTAAGATAATTTGATTTTTAATCGCTATAAATGGAATTTTCATAAATTTCCTTTCTAAAATTAAGTTATAAATTCGCTAATTAATTAAAATAAAGCATTATATATTTTAAACTTATTTATCTAATGCTTTATAAAAATGAGACTTCTATTTTTTCACAATTACCAATGCAGGTTTAATAGTTCGATTGTGAAGTTTATATCCGATATTCTTAACCATAACAATTGATTCAGATTCATTGCCTTCTTCAGTTACTTCAAATGCTTGGTGAATGTTAGGATCAAATTTATCGCCGATAGCAGGAATAATTTTTTCCACACCATGTTCATTCATTATAACGTCGATTTGATTACATAGCATCTCAAATCCACGAACAAAGTTTTGAACGATTGAATTATCAATTCCTTTAGCACTATTAACGGCAATTTCTAAATTGTTTAATGGTGTTAAAAGATCTTCTAAAAAAGATTGTAAAGCATAATCTTTTATTTCTTTTGTTTGGTTAGCAATATGCTCATCATTTTTTTGTTTATGCTCATTTAATTGATTTTGAGCTTTTTCTTGGAATTCAATTAATTGTTTTCTAAAACTCTTTTCATTTTCAACAATTTCAGAATTTAGTTGCTCTACTTTTTGCAATAAACTAACTGCTTTTGTTTGAGCTTCTATTACATCATTATGTGATCTATTGTAATTTTCAAGAACACTTCTATAAAGTTCTGGAGTTTCGGTTTTTTTAATAATTCTAATTATTGAATCTCCTTGTTCCAATTTGCATTTGATTTCATTATTTTCATCAATTTCCATTGTTTCAAATGCTTCTTCGATTTCTTTACTAAAAGTATTTGTTTTAAAAAATCCCTTTTGAACTTCTTCATCATTATAATGTTTTTTTGGTTTATCTAAAACCACAAATTCAACATAGTCAAATTCATTTATTTTGTTACTCATCTTTGTTCCCGTTCCTATCTTTAATAATTTTTTCTAAAATATTTATTGCTTCAAATGATTCTTTAAAGTCTAAATTTTTAGGTCCAACTATGCTAATTTCTTTAATGTTTTCACTGTTTACAAAATCAATTTTTTTGGAAATAATATTCAAATTAGGTCTGGATACATCTAATTTAATGTTATTTTCATCATCTAAATTGTTTTCTATCGCTTCTCACACAGAATGATTTTCTATTAAATCAAACAGTTTTGCTATCTCTTCTCGTGAAATTTTTTCAGATAAAATTATAGCACTTTTGTTGAAGGCTTTATTTTCAATTTTTTCCTCAAACCTAAAAATAGTCTTAATAAATTTCTGCATAATTACTTCATAATTTTTTATTTGCTTGCTAAAAATTGGCGATAATGATTGAATTTTAGAAGCAAGTTCAATTAAGGGAGTATCAATTAAGCGTTCTTTAAACAACCTAATAGCAATTCGTAAATCATTAAGTTCAACACCATTGTCAAAGTTAAAGATTTTATTTTGAACATTGCCGCCGCTTGTTACTAATACAACAACCGCTGAAGCACTATTCAAAGCTGTTAGTTGAATGCTTTTCAAAGTTTCATATAAATTATTAGATGTAGCAACAATGGCAAATCCTGCCATTTGTCCAACAATTTTTGCTGCTTCATCTAATGTTGAATCAATGCTTATTCTTCTCTTAGCTAAAAGATCTTCTAAACGTTCATCAAAATATTCAAGAGGATTGTATACCAAATTTTTAGCATAATATTCAAGTCCCTTTGCCGAAGGAACTCTACCACCTGAGGTGTGTGGTTTTTCTAAAAAATTACGTTTTTCAAGTTCTGCCATAATATTTCTAATTGTTGCCGATGAGCAATTTAATTTTTGCTCTTCAACAAGTTTTTGCGAACCAACTGGTTCACCTGTTTCAATGTACATATCGACAATTAACTTGAAATAGTGGGCTAATTTTGCATTTATTTTTTCATCTTTAAAATCGTGATTCATATTATCCTCATTAGCACTATTTTAGCACCTAAAAGCCATTATTGCCAAAAAATGGGAAAAAAAAATGCGAAATGCACTTTTAGTCAGTTTCCTGAAATGGCGCGCCCGGCAGGAGTCGAACCCGCAACCTTTTGGGCCGTAACCAAACACTCTGTCCAATTGAGCTACGGGCGCATTATATGGAGCCACCAACCGGATTCGAACCGGTAATCAAGGTGTTGCAGACCTATGCCTTGGCCGTTTGGCTATGGTGGCACATGGCCATAATTCCAATTAATATTATATATTATATTACTAATTTTTGTGCAAAATAAAGAAAAAGCGTAGAGGGACGCTTTATACTATATTAATGAAAATATAAAAAAATTATATACTATATGAAAGTTAATTTGATTTTATTTATTTAAATTATTTATTTTTAGCAATAAATTTTGCCATTGTGCGATTTATAGTGCCTTTTAATAGCTTTTCAACACCATTAATTCGTGGATTACGTTCTAATTTATTAGTAGTAGTGTTAATAATCGAAACGCTATTTAAAGTAATATCAATTAATGAAGTTATAAAAGTTGGTTTTTCATCCAATTCTCTCTGATTCAAAGTTGCGATCAAATTAGTAACAAATAATTCGGGTTTAGCACCAATCCCAAAATTATTCAAAAATAAATAATCGACGCGGTTTAAATAATTATTAATCATTTCATTTTCTTCGTGCTTATTATTTCGATAATTATTCATAGTATGATTAAAAAATTGATTAACATCTAAAAAGGCAACGGTCTTATTTTTTGTTGTTCCCAGTAAAAATGCTAAATATTTCATAATGGCTTGAGCATTAACAAAATTACTATCAACTAAGAAAAAGCCTTTTTTGCTTTTTAGCGAAGTAATTTTTTTAATTTCAGAAATAAGAGCTTTATCAAAATAATTTAAAGCTAATTTGGCCTCAGTGTGAATTTTTGTCGGACTTTTTTTATTAGGAGTATCAAAATATAATTTTCACTCGTTTTCAAGCTTGGTAATATTTGTTAATCAAAAATTATCTTCTTGTTTCTTTTTTAGAAAAAAATGATTGCTTGAAAAATCAATTTGTAGATTATTATAGGCATCAACAGTTAACTTTCAGTCTGGTTCTTTATCATCATTATTAATTAAATAGTTATAGAAGCGCTGCAAAAGTGACATACCTTTTTCCACTTGTTCAGGCGTTAAATTAAATTTATTAATGATTTCTTGAATCTTGGGATGAATAAGCAGCTTTTGAGATTCTTCTTTGGGATCAAAATTTGATAAAAAATCTTTTCCAAATAATTTTGCAATATCTTTTTTTAAATTCATTAGCTCTCCTTATTTAATTTTCTCATTCCAGTTCATTATCATCGTCATTACTACTATAAATTTTATTTTTATTATTATAAGAGTTATTTTTTTGTTTAGCTAAAATAGCAGCTGAAAGTTCCAAATCAATTGAATCAGCGCAAAATAAATTACGGTGGGCATAGGTTGTGGCAATTTTTTCAATATATGCACAAACAATCGAATGGTTTACATTAATGGAATAATTAATAAAAGCATTAATGCAAGCATTATCAAATTTTAACTTTTTTAGTTTATCAATCATTTTAATTTGACTTGGACTTAACGAAAGATTAGTATAAGAAGAAATAAACTGATCTGGAGTTGCAGTTTTTTTTAGAAAATTTAAATTACGCGCAAGAATATTAATTTTGTCATTTTTTAAAATTGAATTAAAATCTTCATTGCTATAAACTTCATATGCTTTTCTAGAACATTCTGACATTTTAGATTTATCAAATTTTGGGTTAATTTTTGCGCTAACAATTCTCAAATAACGATCTTCACCAATTTTTTGAATTAATTGGTTTGATAGAAATGAGTTGCTAACTAGCTGATTAGCCGATAATGGTTTAATAAGTTCAAATAGAAACTCATTTTTATTTACGTTATATGATCTAATTAAACCAATTGATTCTAATCTAGATTTAACTTCTAATAATTTATTTTCATCAAAATCTAATGATTCTAAAATAAGATTCAATTCAATTTGCTGATTATGGTGCAAATTGTTAGAGTCAAATAAAAATTCATATAGCAAAATTCCGTCATTGCCAACTAAAGGACGATATAACAACCTTAAATTTTCTAAATCAAAAACATTAATATCAACTGAATTTTCGACATAAAAAAAACTTTCCATAACATCCTCCTATATCATCTCGCAATATAATTCTAAATAACTAGATTAAAAAAATCTGCAATTATTTATTAAATGAATTATTTTGGCATTTATCGCCCTTAATTATCAACATAATCCTTATTTACAAACGCACTTATTTTAAAGTTTTTTTTTACCACAAAATGATTTATTAACAATTTCAAATAATAAAATAATAATTTCTAGTTGCAAATTAAAATCTAAAATTTTTATTATTTTTTTATTAATTAAGCAAGGCAAGCATTAGAAAACATTTATAATTAATTTTATGAAATTAATCAATTTACACTTAAATACCACTTACTCATTTTTAAAAAGTTGCATCCAACCTAAAGAATTTGTTGAAAAACTCAAAAAAAGCGGTGGCGAATATTTTGCGATCACTGAACATAACAATTTATTTAGCTTAGGTTATTTTAAAAAATTATGTGAAAATACTAACTTAAAACCAATTTTTGGCTTAGAATGTGATATCGAAATTGAAACAAAGTTATATAAATTTATCGTTTTTGCTAAAAATTTAGCCGATTTCGAGATTTTAAAAAAATTATCCTACTATCTACTAGCTAATCATTTTATTAAAATAGAAAACTTAGATGAATTTAGAAATTTAATTTTCATCGAGCATCCTATTTTTGGGTATTTTAAAAAAACTGGAAAAAAAATAGCTCTTAAAAATCATTATTGTGGCATATTACCGATAGATTTTGAAAATAGTAAAGCAGCTTTTTTAGCATTTGGTGAAGATCACTGTTTAGTTATAAATCACAATGTTATTTTTCAGTTTGCTGATAATGAAATTATTGCTACCTTAAATTTGATGCGAAAAGAAGAAAGTTTTCAAGATATATATGAACCATGTCGCTTTGAAATCGAAGATGACAACAATGACGCAAATTTTAAAAAAATAATTAATAATACTAATGAATTTGCAAAAAAAATATATTTTGAAATTCCATACCATGACTATTCTCTTCCTCAATTTCAAAATGACGAAAATCTTAGTTCAATTGAATATCTACAATCTTTATTAAAAAAAGCCATAACATCAAAATTTAGCAAAAACAATTGAACGCAAGAATATCAAATCAGGTTAAACCACGAATTTTCAGTTATAAAAAAAATGCGACTAGAAGATTATTTTTTAATCATTCAAGATTGAATTAAATGATCAAAAAATAATAATATTTCAATAGGACCAGGTCGGGGAAGCGCGGCCGGATCGTTAGTTAGTTATCTACTCGGAATCACCAATGTTGATCCAATTAGATTCAATCTTATTTTTGAAAGATTCTTAAATATTGATCGAGTATCAATGCCAGATATTGATATTGATGTTCAAGATGATAGAAGGCAAGATGTTATTGATTATTTAGTAAATAAATATGGTTTTGATAATGTCGCAAATATAGTTACTTTTTCATCGCTTGGCAAAAAATCTTCAATTCGTGATGTTATGCGAGTAAATAATATTGCTCCAAAACAAATTGATAGCGTTTCGAAACTAATTTCACCTGATGATAAGAATCTATTAGAAGAGTATCAAAAGAATGCAAAATTTTCACTTGAACTGTCAAGAATTAACCATGAAGATTCAAATTTTGTTGATAAAATTTTAAATGTTTCTAACCGAATTGCTGGCTTCTATCGGCAAACCGGAACACATGCCGCTGGACTTGTTATTAGTTCAAAGCCAATTATCAGTTATGTTCCAACTCTATTAGTTGATAATGCTATTCAACAAACACAAGTAAGTATGGAGTATTTAGAAAAATTTGGACTAATAAAAATGGATATTCTTGGACTTAAAACTTTAACAACTATTAAAGAAATTAAAGATTTAATTGAAAAGAGATTAAACATTAAAATTGATTTAGATAATATACCTTTAAATGATTCAAAAACTTTTGCGATTTTAAGTGCCGGAAATAGTGTTGGAGTTTTTCAACTAGAAAGTGCGATTATGATTCGCGCATTAGAAAAAATTCAGGTCAATGACTTTGAAGATATTACTGCTATTATTTCTCTTAATCGTCCTGGGCCAATGATTAATATTCCCAAATATGCCGCTCGTAAATTTGGAAATGAAGCTGTTCCGAAAATTAGCCCCGAATATGATGAAATCGTTGCTAAAACATATGGCATTATTGTCTATCAAGAACAAATTATGCAAATCGCACAAACAGTTGCAAATATGTCATTTTCAGAAGCTGATAATTTTAGAAGAATAATTTCCAAGAAAAAAAGTGATGAAATGGAAGAAGAAAAACAAAAATTTATTAGCAATTCCGTTAATAATGGATATGAACAAGAAACTGCAAAAATGATTTTTGATAGTATTGAAAAATTTGCTGACTATGGATTTAATCGCTCACATGCTATTTCATATGCCATTATAAGCTATCAAATGGCATACTTAAAAGCTCACTATCCACTTGAATTTTATGCAGCATGTATTTCTTCAGCACATGGTTCACATGAAACAATATTAAAATATATCAATGAAGCTAAAAAGATGAACATTCAAATAGTATCCCCAAATATTGTAAACTCCGAAAATAATGCTATTATTAAAGATAATGCTATTATTCTTCCTTTAAATATGATCAAGGGCATTGGCAATGAAATTGTTAAAGTAATTTTAAACAACCGAGCTGAAAATAAAACATACATAAACTTTCAACATGCTCTATATTGTTTGCTTAATATTAAATCTTTTGGTTTAGCAACAATTAGAACATTAATTGAGGCAAACGCAATGCGGATTTTTAATTACAACCAGGCAACACTATTAAAAGAAATTGAAAGTGAAAATAGCGATTTATTGCTCTGAATTGAAGCAAATAAAAATCAACCTTGAGAAAAAGTTAAAGACCAAATACTCAACTATCGACCAACAAATATATATGAAAGTGATTATAAAACTGAAGAAGAAAATGAAAGAAAATTGTTAGGTCAGGTTTATAACGCTTCTCGCACAGCTAATTATGAAAAAGATGGTTCAAGATTTAGCGATATGCATGTTGGCAATGAATACATTACAGTAGCCATTTGTCTAAATGTCAAATTAGGTATTACTAAACAAAATAAAAATTACGTTATATTGAGTTTTCAAGACTCAACGCAAACTGCAATTGCCTTTTTATGAAATACTACTAATGAAAAATATAATGAGCTAAAAAATCTAAAAGATCATTTAGTAGAAATTAAAGTCATAAAAGATAAAGGCGACAAAATAATTTTAAGAGATTGGAAAATTAGAAATGAATAATCAAAAACTATTAATTATTGACGGAACATATTTAGCTTACCGCTCATATTATGCAACAGCATATGGTCCAAATCCTAATATTTTAAAAACTGCGTCCGGAATACAAACCAATGCTATTGTTGGTTTTTTCAACACGGTTAATTTGCTAATAAAAAATTACTCACCAACTCATATTTATTTTGCTTTTGATTCAAAAATTAAAACTTTTCGTCACAACATTTATGAAGATTATAAAGCTGGTAGACAAAAAGCACCAATTGAATTTTACAATCAATTAGATACAATTCAAGAGATCCTGTCGGCAATAAACGTTCAAAATCAGTACTATGATGGTTATGAAGCTGATGATATTATTGCAAAAGCAGTTAATCATTTTAAAGGAGCAAGTATTCTAATTTTTTCTGGTGATCAAGACCTTAATCAATTAATTGATGAAAATGTCGCAATATTGAAAAAAATTAAAGGTGAAATGATTATTTTAAATCGCCACAATTTTAAAGAATATTATAATTTTTTACCAAACCAAGTAATTGATTATAAAGCCATGGTAGGCGATGCTAGCGATAATTTTAAAGGAATTTTAGGAATTGGAAATAAATCAGCAATAAATCTTTTAAATGAATATCAAAGTTTAGAGAATATCTATCACAACATTGACAGAATTAAACCATCTGTAGCAAAAAAACTTATTGATAACAAAGAAGCAGCCATGCGCGATAAATTTATGGCAACATTATGCACAGATTTTGATCTAAATTTACCAAACATTGATGATTTAGCTATTACGAAAATTCAATTAACCGATAACGCGTTGAAGCTTTTTGATGAATTAGAGCTAAATTCACTAAAAAGAAAATTCAGAGCTTTATCTGAATTTAACTAATTACTAATTTTTACTATTATCTAACTTTGTTTTATCATTATTTTCCATAGGGGTAGGATTTTTATCTAGAGCGTTTTTTGCTTTGTTAGTTGTTGCATAATTTACTGCAACTCCCATGCCAACCAAGGTGGGGACTGCTATCATTCCAAAAACAATGATTGATATTTTTATCCCTTTTTTTCTTTTATTTTCTATCATAATTACATTCCAATTTGTTATAAATTATAATGCTAATTATCGCTTTCGTTTTCGATCCGTTCAAAAAAATTGATTACATTATTCTCTCTTTGCTCTCTTTTTGAAGAAAAATAACTTTCAATTGCTTTCTTGCCATTTTCAAAATAAGTGGATTTTTCTAGTTTTTGCTCATAAGCTTTTCTTATGTAAGGATAAAAGCCAAAATTATTTTCATATTTTGACAAGGCATTATTTAATGAATCAGTATTTTTATCTAAATTCTTAAAATAATTAATTAAAATTTTTATCACATCATTGTCAATAACATCTGAACCTTTGAAAAATGTTGTATCCGCGCCAGAAATTGCGTATAAATATATGGCATTGGATTTAGGTAAATTTGAATTTCATACTGGTCGAGATGATAATTTTTTCGTATCATGCCCAGAGTGATTTTGTGAAAATTTAATTTCAATTGGAATGATATATTTTTTTGTAAAAACTAAAAAATCTGGAAAATTTTGTGAACCATAAGGTTGATAAATAAAATAGTCATTAAATTGTTTAAATGGATTTTGCACTAATTCAGTTGATGTTTTTGCCAAAATTTTATTTTTTATGTTTTTGAGAATATTTTGAAAATAAACTTCATCTTGAAAGATGGGGTTTTTTTCACATTTTTTGATTTCCTTTTTAGCTTCTTCAAAATTTTTACCTGCGTTAATGCGACTAAAACCACCATTGCGAAGTGATATTATAAACTTATTTTCAAAATCTTCTCCAGAACTTGAGGTTGCATAATAGCGTGCTGAATTTTTAATTTCTTTAAAAATAGCTGATAATCGCATTAAAATTTTTCTCCTTTAAGTCTTTTATACTCCTCAACAAAATCAGTTGTTGAAAAACCATAAACCTGAGTGTTTGATTTAGATAATTTTTTAAAATCAATTTTATTAATTATATCTCATGCTTGATCGTTAATTACTTTAACAAAGAAATATTGTCGATTCTTTATTAGCTTTTTAGGATTAGTTATTTTGAGATTATAATCATAATAGCCTTGTCGATGAACAGCAAAATCTCACTTATATTTAGATTTATCAAAATACTTTAAAGTGTTCTCTGTATTATTGTGAATAAAAGTCTTAAAATCCTGATGACGAATGGCAGGCGCTTCTTTTATGCGCATATCACTGTCAGAAGTATTTTCTATGGTTCAAATTTGAAAAACACATTTAACATCATATTTTCTATCATTTACGATAAATGAATCATCACCTAAAGTTTCAACATAAATTAGTTTAGCATTTTTATTTACTTGTTTTTGAATTGAATATCTTTGAAAAATATTAGGTAAAATCATAGCAACATAATTTGCCTCACTTAGCGCTTTATTTAAAAACTCTAAAGCAAGCTTGCCACGATAACCAAATGGGGGATTGCCTATAACAAAACGTTTATCACTAAAAATAATATTCTCTTTTAAATAGTCTTTTTTTTCAATATTATCGGCCTTTGGTTCAATATCATAAGCAATTATATGTCTTCTTTTAACTTTAGCGATGTCTATTAGCGCATCGATAAAATTTCCTGTGCCGGCTGATGGTTCTAAGATTTCATGATCTAGTTGATTAGGTATCAATTTTTTTACAACTTCCACAAGATGATTGCAAATTAAAGGGTTGGTATAAAATTGGTCAAGTTTATTGTTATTTTTTTTCATGAAATTCTCCATATATTGCTGCAATATTAATTTAGTTAATTAAAAAGTTAGATAATAAATAATACATTTATTTTATATTATTTAATTAATAAAGAATAGAAAATTATGAATTTCATACAATAAATTAAAATTAATAAAAACACAGCAATTTTGCTGTGCATAAACATTATTTTTTTAAGATAACATAAAAATTTATTGATTTTAATTCATTAATTGTTTTTGGTTATAAAAAGATTTTTGATAGTTTTTGCCACACCGCCATGTTTATATGAATAAGCAATCATATCGCCATGTTTTTTAATGTTGCGTGGAGCATTTTTCATAACAACAAATGCTCCAACATGAGATTTCACGGAAATATCATTACCTGAATCACCAAAATGAACCGCTTTTTTTGGATCAATATTTAGCAATTGACAAATATATGAGTTGGCAATTCCTTTAGTGGCATTCATGTCATTTATTTCAATACTTCAGCCTTTTGACACAACGTGAAATTTCAAATTAAAGAAATATGATTCTAGCCGATTTTTCAATTTCTTAATAGCAATAGTTGAAAGTTTACCAAAAGTTAAAATTTTAGTAACATCTGATATTTGTGGAATTTCATCATACTTCTTTATTTCCATTTTTTTCGTTCATGGCTTAGCCATAAAAACTTTTGTTGAGGCTCCGTAAATAACTGGAAGGCTATTAATCATGAAAAACATTTTTTCTTTTTTCAAAATTTCAATTACTTTCAGAGCAGTATCTCTTTTAATTTCACTTTTCTTTAAAATATTATTATGTTTATCGACAATCAAACCACCATTTTGACAAATAATGTATGGGGAGTTGATTTTATTTGCCAAATTAAGTACAAATTCTGAATTGCGACGGCCAGTTGAAATAATGACTGGAATTCCCTGGTCATTTAATTGTCTAGCGGTATTAATATTGTCTTCACTAACTTTGTTTTCAGTTTTAGGTAAATCTAAAAAGGTTCCATCTAAATCTAAAAAATATGCGCGTGGTTTTAAATCTAACATTGTAACTCGAAAATTAGAATGAATTTCTATTATTTAAATTTTTTAACAAGTTCGTCAGCAGGAATGTAACCAACTGTTCTATCAACAAGTTTACCATCTTGGTAGAAAAATAGTGAAGGAATCGATGAAACACCCATTTCATGAGCGAATTCTTGGTTTTGGTCTACATCTAGATCAAAAACATTAATATCAGCGTGATCTTTTGCTAACATTTCAAGTTCTGGTCCTAACATTTGGCATGGAGGACATCATGTAGCTCTAAATCCTACGATTGCTTTGCCTTCTAGGTGTTGGTCACCCAATTCTGCGTGAGTTAATTTTTTTAACATATATTTTCTCCTTTTTTATTATTTAATATGCTTTAGCAAATATAACACATTTTTTTGTTTTTTTATTACTAAAGAAACATTTATCATCTTTTAATTTAATTGGAAGCTTAAACGGCATACAACGTGTTGAAGCTCCCGTTAATTCCTTGATTTTTACTTCATCTTCGCCATTACCAGCGAAATTTGCAATAACCCAATGACCTTTTGAAATAGCTGTTTTGAAATCTTCAAAATTATTAACTTCAACAAGGTTTTTTATTAATCTTTCCTCTGCTTGTTTATATAAATTGTTCTGAATTTCTTCAAGCATTTCTTTGACTGTTTCTTTAATGTCATCAACTGAGACATGAAATTTCTCGAGTGTATCACGTCTCACTAATAAAATGCGATTTTCTGCTAAATCTCTGGGTCCAATTTCTATTCTAATTGGTGTCCCATGAATTTCAGAGTTTGATGCTTTAAATCCCGCACCCTTATCTGAATCATCAATTTTAGTAGTTATACCTATTTTATTTAAGGTTTTTTCTATTGAAACTGCTAAATTATGAACTTTAGGTTCTTTATTAACAAATAATTCAAGAATGTCAACTTGTATAGGAGCAATTTTTGGTGGAATTATAATTCCGCGATCATCTCCATGAGTCATGATTAGTGCGCCAATTAGTCGAGTTGAAACACCTCAACTTGTTCCGTAAGCGTATTCAAGTTTATTATCCTTGTTTTTGAAAGTAATATCAAAAGGCATACTAAAATTTTGTCCAAGGTAATGACTTGTACCAGCTTGAAGTGCTTTGCCATCTTTCATCATTGCCTCAATTGTGTAGGTAAAATCTGCCCCTGAAAATTTCTCATGTTCGGTTTTTTCGCCGTCAATCACTGGAATTGCTAAATAGTCATTAACAAATTTTTTATAGATTTTTAGCATTTTTAGTGTTAATGTTTTTGCTTCTTTGGGATCGGAGTGCATTGTATGGCCTTCCTGCCATAGAAATTCTCGAGTTCTTAAAAATGGATTAGTAGTTTTTTCTCATCTCAAAACATTAACTCATTGATTGTAAATTAATGGTAAATCATTATAAGAGTTGATTTCATTTTTAAAAAAATCTCCAAATAAAGTTTCACTAGTAGGACGAATGTAATATTTTTCGCTCAATTTTTTACCGCCAACTTCAGTAACGGTTGCGAGTTCAGGATTAAAACCTTCTAAGTGTTCTTTTTCCTTTGCTAATAAACTTTCCGGAATTAATAGCGGCAAATTAACATTTTGAACTCCCGCTTTTTTAAATTCTCTATCTAAAATTAGTCTAATATTATCTCAAATACCAAAAGATAATGGCTTAAAGATTATGGAACCCTTTGAAGCTCCATAGGCCATTAAATCACCATTCTTGATAACATCTGTATATCACCTAGCAAAATCTTCATTTTGCGGAGTTATTTTTTCTAGCTTTTTCATACTTATTATATTTTATATGTTTTTAATTTTTGCAAACGAAATTATCGATAAATTAAATAAAAAAAAATTTATAAAAATATTGCTAAATTTTAAGTATTCAATATTTTGAAATGTTTAATATTAAAATGTCAGAATGAATTTCCATTAAAATTTTGCATAATTTATAAATTTAGCAATATAAATTAAAAACATTAAGCCAACTTGCCGTTATGCTTAATGTTAGTATAGATAATTAGTGAAATATTAACTAAACTAAATCATCGAAAATATCTTCACCAGTCGAAACGGTTGGAACTTCAAAGTTTCTTGCCACAATATTTCCGGCAGTTCCTAATCCATTTACAACTCCAAGAATTTTTGGATTTTTAAATGATTTTGAAAAAATGGTTAGTGGAAGAGCTTCACGAGTATGATCAGATCCTTTAGTTGGATCATTTCCATGATCAGATGTAATTATTAATAAATCATCTGATTTCATAGCATTAATTAGCTTAGTTAACTTAATGTCAAATCTTGAAACATTTTCACTATAACCAATTGGATCTTCACGGTGACCATAGTGACTATCAAATTGAACCAAGTTAACAAAAACTAATTGGTTTGTTGAATCTGATGAAGCAATATCAATAGCGATATCCATATTTTCATCATCTGAAGCAGGTCCATAAACTTTGTCAATTCCGACATGAGTAAAAATATCGTTAATTTTTCCTATTGCAACAACTTCAATGCCTTTATTTTGTAAATCTTCTAAAATAATGTGTCCAGTTGGTTTATTAGCAAAGTCATGACGGTTGAATGTTCTTGTGAATTTCCCATTTTCAAAAACAAATGGCCGTGAAATAACTCTTGCTACATTTCATTCAGGTTTTGATGAACATATTGCCCGTGCACGTTTGGCATATTCTGTAAGTTTTTCTACACCAAGTGTTTTTTCATCTCCAATAATTTGAAGAGTTGAATCTGGCGATGTGTAAATAATCATATCGCCATTTTGAATGTGTTGATGTCCTAATTCTTGTAAAATAACTGTTCCTGACGCATTACGATTACCGATAATTTTACGGTTATCAAAAGCTTTTGAAAGTTCGGCTACTAAATCATCAGGGAATCCTTTTTCAGTAAATTGTGGATTAGGAACTTTTGTGTAAATTCCCATCATTTCTCAATGTCCAGTTAAGGTATCCTTACCATTTGACATCTCATGAACTCTTGCCATATAAGCTAGTGGATTTTTGTTTTTAGCATTGTGTCCAGCAATTTTTGCAATTTCAGTAATTCCTAATTTTTTTCATGTTGGAATTTCTAAGGGTAGAACTTCAGAAGCATGAAACAAACTATCTGCTCCAACATCATTGAATTCTTTTTGTCTTGGTTCAGAACCGACTCCAAGTCCATCAGTTACAATAAAAAATACTCTTTTAAATTTTGCCATAATTAAATATATGTTACCTCTCTATTTTATAACAATAATTTATTAAGTTTTTTGCTGTGTAAATTTATAAATTAATCATAAATATGAGTAAAAAAAATAATACTTTATATTAATTATTTTACTACAAAATAAAGCATTACATATTATCCGTGAATTTAATGATAAAATTAAGAAGTAAATAATATATTAAGGTTGGTAAAACAATGAATTTTAATGAACAAAAGACCAAAATTGTTGCAACAATTGGTCCAGCTTCTGAAAACTATGAAGTTATGAAAAAAATAATTGAGGCAGGAGTTAGCACAATCAGAGTTAACTTTTCACATGGAAGTCCCGAAACACATAAAAATAAATTTGAAACTGCAAGAGCAATTTCAAAAGAATTAGACATTCCTATCTCTTTGATGCTTGACACAAAAGGCCCAGAAATTAGAATTGGAAAAATGAAAAACGATTTATGCTATATTGCCCCTAAATCAATTCTTTCAATTAAAACTGATGAAGAATCATACAAGAATTTAATCGGTGATGAAAAAGCTATTTCAATCTCTTACCGAATGGATAAAGATGTGAAAGCGGGAAATCAAGTCTTATTAGATGATGGAAAATTAGTAACCGTTGTTAAAGAAGTTAAACCAATGGAAGTAATTGTGGAAACAGTTAATGGACATAATCTAAAAACTAATAAAAGAGTTAATATCCCAGGTGTTGATTTCTCTATTCCATTTTTAAGTGATAAAGATAAAGAAGATATTAAATGAGGAGCACACTATAAAGTTGACTATATTGCTGCATCATTTGTTAATTCAGCTAAAAATGTTATGGAAATCCGTAAAATTTTAGATGAGAACAATGGAAAACATATTCAAATCATTTCTAAAATTGAATCACAAAGAGCAATTAATAATATTGATGAAATCATTCAAGCTAGTGATGGAATTATGATTGCCAGAGGTGATTTAGGTTTAGAAATTCCTTATTATGATGTTCCTTATTATGAAAAAAGAATTATTCGCAAATGTCGTTTAGCAGGAAAAGAAGTAATTGTTGCTACACAAATGCTTGATTCAATGGAAAACGTTCCCCTACCTACAAGAGCGGAAGTAACTGATGTTTATTTTGCCGTTGAAATTGGAGCAGATGCAACAATGCTATCAGGCGAAACTGCTAGTGGAAAATATCCTTATGAAGCTGTTAGCACAATGTCAAAAATTGCTAAAAGAGCTGAAAAAGAATACTACACCGATCCATTTTATGCACACCAAATTGAAATAGTTGCTAATAATCCAAGCTCAAGAATGCTAATAGCATATGAAGTAGCAAAAATTTTAGAAAAAGGCGAATATAAATTTACCATTGTATTAAGCCACAGTGGAAAATTACTAAAAGAAATCTCTAAATATCGTCCTAACTCATATATCATTGGTGTTGTTAGTGATGACAAACTAGTATGAAGTTTTGGAGTTACTTCAAGTGTCTTCTGTGAAAGACATTCTGAAGCAGTAAGAGCACTTATTAAATATAATCACGATGCTGCTAATACCATTTTAGAAAAATATGGTGCGAAAAAAGGTGATAAATTTATTGTTGTGGATAGTTTAAATATTACAACACATGAATACTAAAAGTAGAAATTATTAGTTTACTTTAAAATTACTCACAGATATGCTGTGAGTTTTTTATTTCAATTTATTGCGTGAAAAATCTTCTTGATCTACAAATTGAAGCAATTTTGATTATATTCTTATAATTCATCAATCTCTATTGTTATCAAAATTTAGATTTACTTTCATTTTTATAATTTGAGTAATGGTAAGAGTAAAAATTGTATAAATAAAAAATGCTTCAATAGCAATTCACATACTGAAGCAAATAAGTAGTAATTAAAACACCATGGCGCTAATTTAGCAGAATATCTAAACTCATTAATTATTCATTTTAACAGTTTTAATATTTTTATCTTTAAGTAGCTTAATAAAATCTTTTTTAATATCTCCCGAAAATTGATCAGGTTTATATTTATTTGGAGATTTAAATAAAACTAGTGCATTTCCTTTTGAGTTAGGATTGTCAAGTTCTTCGACATTTAGAAAATTAATCCCTATTACATTAAATCTTGAATTGATAACCATAGAACCACTTGAACCTGAATCTAAAGCAAAATCATTTTTCATATACATTACTGGTAATTGATTCAATACACGCAATCTCATGCCGTGTTCTATACTTTTCACAAATGGTTTTTCATAATTTTTTCAATCTTCATTTAAAGGATTAAACTTTTTGTTTTTGTTTTTATCATATCTCACTCATAAATCAAGAAATTCCGAATCATCAACAATTCTTGGTTGAGTAACAATTGTTCCACCAGTTGATTTAGTTACTTTAAAACTAATTCGATCATCATTGCTCCTATTAATAGGATAACCACCAGCAAAATGGGTTTGTATTACTGATTCTAATTCTTTTGAATCCGAATCTTCATTTCCTAGTCCTATGTATCAATCCTTTTCTTCTTCTGTTTCAAGAAGTGGGAAAAGAGTTGGGAAAAGTTCTTTAATTTCATTCCGAGTTAGACGTCACTTCGTTAGGACAATATCACCGCCGCCATATGGAGTTGTGCCAATTCTTTTATTTTTATCATATCCAGGTTTAAAAAACAAATTAGCATTATCTTTTCTAGTTCTTATTGACTCTGAATCAAATTGCGGTGTGTATAGAATCATATCAAGATAAGAGCGTCAAATATTGGCATGTGCCAATCTTTGATTCACATCAACAAATTCATTTTTACTAAAATCGTAATCGGGAGAAAATAAATTTTTTGAATGTACCGGTCTAGAAAGATATTCATAATGAGTTTTGGGTAAATTTGTAATTCTTTCATAGGTTTTATTAAACTTACCACTTTGTTTTATTTCTTTATTAGAAGGTGAATATTCTTCAAAAGAAAATCCCCCAAATCAATCTTCTCTTTCTTGATCACTTTTGAAATAGTGATTAGATCTACTTCTATCAAAGGCACTTGCTCAATTTAAAACATGGGCATTTGTGGCAATAACAAATTCATAAGAACCTCTGGGCACATTCGGATTTTCTATTCTATCTAGCACTCAAGCTGTACCTGAAGATCCTTCTTCTCTTATTCTGCTAGATCCCCCAAATTGATCTTGTTTTGTTACCAAATACTGAAAACCTAAGCTAAATGTTCTTTCATGGATATATTTATAAAAGTCATTATCATTTTTTAATTCTGAATTTTCACGATTAAATTCATATTTATATTTATTATTAGGTGTAATAATTAGTAGATTAATTGAACCTACTTTATCATCATAATTAGCTTTGATATCCTGAATTTTTTCTGGAAAATCTAATAAGCCTTTAATTGTGTCTAATTGAATATAATAGAAAAATTGGCTTAAATTTGAAGGGAGAAAACCAAAGGGATTATCCTTAATTATTCCCTTAATTTTTTCAAATGTGCTGCCGTTAGTCATTGTAATAGAATTGCCTTCATCAATTTTTTCAAATCTATCAAGATATTTAGCTTCAGTCATTAAACTACGCCTATTGTATTCAGTATAATAATTAATTTTTTCTTCTGGAGTGCTGCCATAGTTACCATATGTGCCGATATTTTTGATTTTTTCTAAAAACTTTTTTGAATTAGTAAGAGTATTAGCGTCAAAATTGCTACCTTGTTCTTTTAAAAACTCGTCTAATTCAATTAGACTTTTCTTGTATAAATTAGTAGAAGTAAAAATCTTTTCAGGTGAGTAGTATTTCTTTTTTTCTGAATTATAAATTTGGCTTAAATCTAAACTAAACTTTTCAGATAAGTTTGTTTTTTTATTTATACTACTATCGTTTTTTTTCTCTTGCTCTTTGTTTTTAGATTCATCTGGTTGCTTAATCTCAGGCTTTTTGTCAATTTTATTACTATCCTTAAGTTGCTCTTTTTTACAACTAGCAACAATAAAAATAGGTGCTACCGTTAAAGCTCCAACTGATAACAATAATGAAAGTTTTTTATTGAATTTCATTTTGACTCCTTTTTATTTTTGTTCACTATCAAAACTATCACTTAACATAGTAATAAAAAATAATATACTTATAGATAACAAAACTTTAATTTATTCTAAAATTATATATTAATTTATAAATCACTTAAAAATAGCATAAATTAAGCCTACATAATATAAAAAAATAATCATTTAACTTGTATTTTATATTTATTTTCACTTTAATATTTTTTTATGTGTCATTCCATTTTGATTAAAACTAATTTAATAATTCTAAATTTTGA
This sequence comes from [Mycoplasma] phocae, assembly GCF_003332325.1. NCBI lineage: Bacteria > Bacillati > Mycoplasmatota > Mycoplasmoidales > Metamycoplasmataceae > Metamycoplasma > [Mycoplasma] phocae. The sequence goes on from NZ_CP029295.1 coordinate 646,018, forward strand.
ATAAAAAAATTGCCTAATTTTTGTTTCCAAAAGAGCAATTTTTAAAGATATATTTAACAAATTTAGATATTTAGTTCTCCATTTTATAAGTATAAGGTTTAGTAAAATTCAAATTCTTATAAACTAAATTTATGAATTATTCATTTTAACAGTTATGATTTTTTTCTCTTTAAGCGTTTTAATAAAATCTTTTTTAATATCTCCTGAAAATTGTTCGGGATTGTATTCATTTGAAGATTTAAATAAAACTAAAGCATTTCCTTTTGAATTAGCATCATCAAGTTCCTGAACATTTAGAAAATTAATCCCTATTACATTAAATCTTGAATTGATAACCATAGAACCACTTGAACCTGAATCTAAAGCAAAATCATTTTTCATATACATTCTTGGCAATTGATTTAATACACGCAATCTCATACCGTGTTCAACGTTTTCTAGAAATTGTTCCTCATAATTTTTTCAATCTTCATTTAAAGGATTAAACTTTTTGTTTTTGTCTTGGTCATATCTTACTCATAAATCAAGAAATTCTGAATCATCAACAATTCTTGGTTGAGTAACAATTGTTCCACCAGTTGATTTGGTTACTTTAAAACTAATATTATTATCAGTGCTACTATTAACGGGATAACCACCAGCAAAATGTGTTTGTATTACTGATTCTAATTCTTTTGAATCTGAATCTTCATTTCCTAATCCAATGTATCAATCCTTTTCTTTTTCTGTTTCAAGAAGTGGGAAAAGAGTTGGAAAAAGTTCTTCAACTTCGCTAGCAGTTAAACGTCATTTTGTCAGAACAATATCACCTCCACCATATGGGGTTTCGCCAATTCTTGTTCTTTGATCATATCCTGGTTTAAAGAATAAATTAGCATTATCTTTTCTTGTTTTTATTGACTTTGAATCAAATTGTGGTGTGTATAGAATCATGTCAAGATAAGCACGTCAAATATTTGTTTGTCCTTCTTTATCTTTCAAATCTACATCTAGAAATTCGTTTTTGCTAAAATCATAATTTGTAGGAGCCGAATTTTTTGAATAAAGTGGCCCGAAATAATATTTATAACGGTTAGCAGGTAAGTTCGTAATTTTATCATAGGTTTTATTATTTTTGCCATGCTTTTTCTCTGTTTCAAGGCGTCAATATCTATCAAAATAAAATCCTCCAAATCAAGCGTCTTCTTCTTCTTTACTTCTAAAATAGTGCTTAGATTTACTTTTATCAAATGCATCTGCCCAATTTAAAACATGAATATTTGTGGCAATAACAAATTCGTAAAAACCTTTTGGAGCATCTGAATTTTTTATTCTATCAAGCACTCAAGCTGTACCTGTAGAACCTTCTTGAATTATTTCGCTAGATCCACCAAATGGATTTTGTTTTGTCACCAAATATTTAAAGCCTAAGCTAAATGTTCTATCATGAATATATTTGTAAAAGTCATTATCATTTTTTAATTCTGAATTTTCACGATTAAATTCATATTTATATTTATTATTAGGTGTAATAATTAGCAGACTAATTGAACCTACTTTATCATCATAATTAGCTTTGATATCTTGAATTTTTTCTGGGAAATCTAGTAGATATTTAATCGTGTCTAATTGAATATAGTAGAAAAATTGACTTAAATTTGAAGGGAGAAAACCAAAAGGATTATCTTTAATTATTTTCTCAATTTTCTTAGATACATTATCATTAGTCATTGCGATAAACCTATTTTCGTCAATTGCATCAAATCTATCAAGATATTTAGCCTCGGTCATTAAATTACGTTTGTAATATTCAGTATAATAATTAATTTTTTCTTCTGGAGTACTGCCATAATTGCCATATGTACCGATATTTCTAATTTTTTCTAAAAACTTCTCTGAATTAGCAGAAGTATTAGCATCAAAATTACTGCCTTGCTCTTTTAAAAATTGTTTTAATTCCATTACACTACGTTTATATAAATTAGTAGAAGTAAAAATCTTTTCAGGTGAGTAGTATTTCTTATTTTCTGAATCATAAATTTGATTTAGATTTAAACTAAATTTTTCTAATAAATTTGTTTCTTTATATATATCACTATTATTTTTTTCTTCTTGCTTTTCGTTTTTAGATTGATCTGGCTGTTTAGCATCAGATTCTTTGTTAATTGAATCATTATCACTGGCGTTGTTCTTATCATTATTAGGATCTAGTATATTACTATCATCATTTTGCTTATCATTAGAAATTTCATTTTTATTTTTATCAGGTTTGCTATTTTCATTTTTCTTGGAATTGCTATTATCGCTGGCGTTGTTCTTATCATTATTAGGATCTAGTATATTACTATCATCATTTTGCTTATCATTAGAAATTTCATTTTTATTTTTATCAGGTTTGCTACTTTCATTTTTATTGGAATTGCTATTATCTCTGGAATCGCTTTTATCAACATTACCTTTTTCAATTTTAGAATTTTTTTCTTTGTCATCAATTTTGGGCTGTTCTATTTTACAGCTTGCAACAATAAAAATAGGAGAGATTGATAATGCTCCAACTGATAACAATAATGAAAGTTTTTTATTAAATTTCATTTTTACTCCTTTTTTGACTTTTTTTACTATCACAAGCGTAACCTAGCATAGTAATAAAAGTAATATACTTGTAGATAACAAAAATTCAATTTATTCTAAAATTATATATGAATTTTCTCATCATTTAAAAACGGACTAAATAAAACCTATAAAACATAATAAAAACAACTATTTAAATCAAATAATATTTAATTTAATCATTTCTATAACAATTTTAGAGTTTAATTTTTACAGAATTATGCGTGATAATGTTGAAAAATAATGTAAATTTCATCAACTAGCTTTTTAAAGATTATTAAAGTCATTTAAAAAATCCTTAAATTTTGAATAAAATAAAATTAACTAATTTTAGTGCTAAAAAAGAAAAATTTAAAAGAAATATTTGCCAAGTTTATGGCTAATTTTTTTTATATTAATAACATAAAAGGTTACATAATAGATATTTTTTAATTAGCTAAAATTATTTAAATTTTTTATTTTGTATGAAAAAAATCAAATTACACATATATTTTTTATTGTCTAATTTGAATTTTCATTAATTATTTCTCATTTATCGATAAATATTATTAGTAGTATTTAGATGGATCTGCATTTTTTCAAGGATTTAGAATTTCTTTTACCTTAGCGCCCTCTTCATTTTTAAATTCAAAGTCAGAAAAAAGCTCTTTATTTTCATATGATTGAATTGTGTAATCATGAACATAATATAATTTCTTCTTTGTCTCTGTTAAGAACTTTCAAAAATGTCAACGAATTTTAGGATCGTCTTTAATTGTCTTAAATTTAAACATTCCCTCATAAAGGATATAACGTGGATATTCTCTTAAATCTTTATCACTTCTTGGATATCAAATTGAATAAACCTCATCATCTTCATAACTTTTTAGAGTAATTGAATGACTATCAGCATTAAAGCCATTATCTTTCATTCCCGGCATTAATTTAGGTTTAAGATAAAGTTCATAAAAATTTGAACTATGAAAAGCATCAAAATCAGAAAGCCATTCTCATGATGATGGATTAAAGTCATTTTTATTCTTGTCATAAGATTGTTTTCAAAAATCAGAACTAAAAGTCAGCTTAGATCAATATCCGCGAGGATTTACTATATGTAAATGCCCATCTTGGATTATTTTAGCTTCAACAAAAGATTTTCTTGCCTTATCAAAATCCAACATATCAAGACCAGAAACGGCAATATTAGTGTTTAAATTTGGCAAATTAAGAATTTTAACCAACATGTCTATAAATCTATCTTTATTAATAACTCATTTTGCGACATCCTTATGTTCAAAAAGCGAATAGTTTCAATCGCCATCTTTAAAATCATGCGGATTTAAATTAATTTTTACTTCTTTAGTATAATGTACCTTCAACCTTTTAATTTCTTCTGGTCCATATTTTTTTATAACATCTCTGAAAATTTTAAATTTATAAGAAAAATCATCATATCACCTATTAAAATCATTATAAATATTTACAAAATTATCATCTGCGACATTGGTTTTTGGATATAAAACGTGAGCTTTATTAACGGTGAAATCTTCAAAATCATCAAAAACATAATTTTTGGCATTTATATATCTTCTTTTATATTCATTAAACTTCTTCTCTTCAGGAGTTAGTTCTTTAAAACATGAAACAGCAGCAATTGGCAGTGTGGCCGCTGCCGCTCCAATTCCTAAAATTAATTTTATTTTTAAGTTTTTCCTTTTCATTATTTTATTTCCTTTTTAAAAATATTGATGTATTTATAGACAAATTTGTTCAAATCTTCGAGAGTAGCAAAATGATATTTGCGCTTATTTATTTCAATTTCTCATAAATCAAAAAAGTTTAAATCAAGAAGATTTTTTTTATCCCCATCAACATAATATGCTTTTTGACGAGATGGAAGTATTAGACTATTTAGAAGTAAGCGATAATTTTGTAAAATGATTTCAGGATCATTAAATGATAATAAATAATCATTAACGTTTAGTCCATTTGATTTTAAGTAATTTTGAAGTTTTTCTATTTTAAACTTAACACGTGGAGTAACGCCAGTTTTTTCAAGTTGTTCTTTAAAATTTTTAAATTCTTTATCATTAAAAGTTAATTCTTCATTATATGGACTATTAAATATAAATTTGTCTTCATCTTTTGCGATAAATGTTTTTTTCATTATTAAACTAAGATTAATATCATCTTCAATATTTAAAAAAGCATGATTTTTTAAAGTGTCTAATAATGTGTTTCGCCGACTTTACTGCTAATTAGTTTTTTCTCATTTATTGATAAATAAAGAGCAAAAAACTAATATTTAGATGGGTCTACATTTTTTCACGGATTTAGAATTTCTTTTATTTTAGTGCCTTCTTTATTTTTAAATTCGAAGTCAGAGAAAAGCTCTTTATTTTCATATGATTGAATTTTATAATCATAAAAATAATATAAATCTTCGTTTAATCCGAATGAAGATAAATCTCAACGAATTTCAGGATCGTCATTAACTCTAATAAAGAAAAACATTCCCTCGTAAAGAATATGACGCGGATACTCCCTTAATCTTTTATCTCTTCTCGGATATCAAACTGAATCAACACCATCATATTCATAGCTTTTCAGAGTAACTGAATGACTACTATCATTAAAACCATTATCCTTCATTCCCGGCATTAATTTAGGTTTAACGTAAATACTAGACGGTTTTAAAGTGTTAAAGGCGTTAAAATTAGGATAAGCTCCATATCATGATGATGCCTTAAATTCATTTTTATCCCTATCATAAGATTGCCTTCAAAAATCAGAACTAAAAGTCAGCTTAGATCAATATCCAGGGGGATTTTCTTTAAATGAAGGAGCATCAGGATTTAATCTATACTCAACGAAAGATTTTCTTACTTTGAGATATTCATACATATCAAGACCAGAAACGGCAATATTGGTGTTTAAGTTTGGCAAATTAAGAATTTTAACCAACATCTCCACAAATCTATCTTTATTAATAAGCCATTTTGTAACATTTTTATTTTCAAAAAGCGAGTAGTTTCAATCGCCATCTTTAAAATCATGCGGATTTAAATTAATTTTTACTTCTTTAGTATAATGTACCTTCAACCTTTTAATTTCTTCTGGTCCATATTTTTTCATGACATCTCTGAAAATTTTATATTTGTAAGAAAAATCATCATATCACCTATTAAAATCGTTATAAATATTTACAAAATTATCATCTGCGACATTGGTTTTTGGATATAAAACGTGATCTTTGTTAACGGTGAAATCTTCAAAATCATCAAAAACATAATTTTTGGCGTTTATATATCTTCTTTTATATTCATTAAACTTCTTCTCTTCAGGAGTTAGTTCTTTAAAACAAGAAACAGCAGCAATTGGCACTGTGGCCGCTGCTACTCCAATTCCTAAAATTAAGTTTATTTTTAAGTTTTTTCTTTTCATTATTTTAGTTCCTTATTTCCTTTTTAAAATTATTAATATATTTATAAACAAAATTGTTCAAATCTTCGAGAGTAGCAAAATGATATTTGCGCTTATTTATTTCAATTTCTCATAAATCAAAAAAGTTTAAATCAAGAAGATTTTTTTTATCCCCATCAACATAATATGCTTTTTGACGAGATGGAAGTATTAGACTATTAAGAAGTAAGCGATAATTTTGTAAAATGATTTCCGGATCATTAAATGATAATAAATAATCATTAACGTTTAGTCCGTTTGATTTTAAGTAATTTTGAAGTTTTTCTATTTTAAACTTAACACGTGGAGTAACGCCAGTTTTTTCAAGTTGTTCTTTAAAGTTTTTAAATTCTTTATCATTAAAAGTTAATTCTTCATTATATGGACTATTAAATATAAATTTGTCTTCATCTTTTGCAATAAATGTTTTTTTCATTATTAAACTAAGATTAATATCATCTTCAATATTTAAAAAAGCATGATTTTTTAAAGTGTCTAGTAACTGTGTTTCACCGACTTTACTGCTAATTAGTTTTTTCTCATTTCTCGATAAATATTAAATAAGAAAATTAGTAGTATTTAGATGGGTCTGCATTTTTTCACGGATTTAGAATTTCTTTTAATTTAGTGCCTTCTTTATTTTTAAATTCGAAGTCAGAGAAAAGCTCTTTATTTTCATATGATTGAATTTTATAATCATAAAAATAATATAAATCTTTGTTTAATCCGAATGAAGATAAATCTCAACGAATTTCAGGCTCATCATTAACTCTAATAAAGAAAAACATTCCTTCGTAAAGAATATAGCGGGGATACTCCATTAATTTTTTATCTCTTCTTGGATATCAAACTGAATCAACACCATCATATTCATAGCTTTTCAGAGTAACTGAATGACTACTATCATTAAAACCATTATCCTTCATTCCGGGCATTAATTTAGGTTTGACATAAATACTAAAAGGGTCTAAAGTGTTAAAAGCTTCGAAATTAGTATAAGCTCCATATCATGATGATGCCTTAAATTCATTTTTATCCCTATCATAAGATTGCCTTCAAAAATCAGAACTAAAAGTCAGCTTAGATCAATATCCAGGAGGATTTTCTTTAAATGAAGGAGCATCAGGGTTTAATCTATACTCAACGAGAGATTTTCTTACTTTGAGATATTCATACATATCAAGACCAGAAACGGCAATATTGGTGTTTAAGTTTGGTAAATTAAGAATTTTAACCAACATCTCCACAAATCTATCTTTATTAATAAGCCATTTTGTAACATTTTTATTTTCAAAAAGCGAGTAGTTTCAATCGCCGTCTTTAAAATCATGCGGATTTAAATTAATTTTTACTTCTTTAGTATAATGTACCTTCAACCTTTTAATTTCTTCTGGCCCATATTTTTTTATAACATCTCTGAAAATTTTATATTTGTAAGAAAAATCATCATATCACCTATTAAAATCATTATAAATATTTACAAAATTATCATCTGCAACATTGGTTTTTGGATATAAAACGTGATCTTTTTTAACGGTGAAATCTTCAAAATCATCAAAAACATAATTTTTGGCATTTATATATCTTCTTTTATATTCATTAAACTTCTTCTCTTCAGGAGTTAGTTCTTTAAAACAAGAAACAGCAGCAATTGGCAGCGTGGCCGCTGCTGCTCCAATTCCTAAAATTAATTTTATTTTTAAGTTTTTCCTTTTCATTATTTTAGTTCCTTATTTCCTTTTTAAAATTATTAATATATTTATAAACAAAATTGTTCAAATCTTCGAGAGTAGCAAAATGATATTTGCACTTATTTATTTCAATTTCTCATAAATCAAAAAAGTTTAAATCAAGAAGATTTTTTTTATCCCCATCAACATAATATGCTTTTTGACGAGATGGAAGTATTAGACTATTTAGAAGTAAGCGATAATTTTGTAAAATGATTTCCGGATCATTAAATGATAATAAATAATCATTAACGTTTAGTCCATTTGATTTTAAGTAATTTTGAAGTTTTTCTATTTTAAACTTAACACGTGGAGTAACACCAGTTTTTTCAAGTTGTTCTTTAAAATTTTTAAATTCTTTATCATTAAAAGTTAATTCTTCATTATATGGACTATTAAATATAAATTTGTCTTCATCTTTTGCAATAAATGTTTTTTTCATTATTAAACTAAGATTAATATCATCTTCAATATTTAAAAAAGCATGATTTTTTAAAGTGTCTAATAATTGTGTTTCACCAACTTTACTGCTAATTAGTTTTTTCTCATTTATCGATAAATAAAGAGCAAAAAACTAATATTTAGATGGATCTACATTTTTTCACGGATTTAGAATTTCTTTTATTTTAGTGCCTTCTTTATTTTTAAATTCGAAGTCAGAAAAAAGCTCTTTATTTTCATATGATTGAATTTTATAATCATAAAAATAATATAAATCTTCGTTTAATCCAAATGAATATAAATCTCAACGAATTTCAGGATCGTCATTAACTCTAATAAAGAAAAACATTCCTCTGTAAAGAATATAACGTGGATACTCCCTTAATCTTTTATCTCTTCTTGGATATCAAACTGAATCAACACCATCATATTCATAGCTTTTCAGAGTAACTGAATGACTACTATCATTAAAACCATTATCTTTCATTCCCGGCATTAATTTAGGTTTGACGTAAATACTAGACGGTTTTAAAGTGTTGAAAGCATTAAAATTAGAATCATCTCCATATCATAATGATGTCTTAAATTCATTTTTATCCCTATCATAAGATTGCGTTCAAAAATCAGAACTAAAAGTCAGATTAGATCAATATCCGGGGGGATTTTCTTTAAATGAAGGAGCATCAGAGTTTAATCTATACTCAACGAGAGATTTTCTTACTTTGAGATATTCGGACATATCAAAACCAGAAACGGCAATATTAGTGTTTAAATTTGGCAAATTAAGAATTTTAACCAACATCTCTACAAATCTATCTTTATTAATAAGCCATTTTGTAACATTTTTATTTTCAAAAAGCGAGTAGTTTCAATCGCCATCTTTAAAATCATGCGGATTCAAATTAATTTTTACTTCTTTAGTATAATGTACCTTCAACCTTTTAATTTCTTCTGGCCCATATTTTTTCATAACATCTCTGAAAATTTTAAATTTATAAGAAAAATCATCATATCACCTATTAAAATCGTTATAAATATTTACAAAATTATCATCTGCAACATTGGTTTTCGGATATAAAACGTGATTTTTATTAACTGTGAAATCTTCAAAATCATCAAAAACATAATTCTTGGCGTTTATATATCTTCTTTTATATTCATTGAACTTCTTCTCTTCAGGAGTTAGTTCTTTAAAACAAGAAACAGCAGCAATTGGCAGCGTGGCCGCTGCTGCTCCAATTCCTAAAATTAATTTTATTTTTAAGTTTTTTCTTTTCATTATTTTATTTCCTTATTTTCTTTTTAAAATTATTAATATATTTATAAACAAAATTGTTTAAATCTTCGAGAGTAGCAAAATGATATTTGCGCTTATTTATTTCAATTTCTCATAAATCAAAAAAGTTTAAATCAAGAAGATTTTTTTTATCCCTATCAATATAATATGCTTTTTGACGAGATGGAAGTATTAGACTATTAAGAAGTAAGCGATAATTTTGTAAAATGATTTCAGGATCATTAAATGATAATAAATAATCATTAACGTTTAGTCCATTTGATTTTAAGTAATTTTGAAGTTTTTCTATTTTAAACTTAACACGTGGAGTAACACCAGTTTTTTCAAGTTGTTCTTTAAAATTTTTAAATTCTTTATCATTAAAAGTTAATTCTTCATTATATGGACTATTAAATATAAATTTGTCTTCATCTTTTGCGATAAATGTTTTTTTCATTATTAAACTAAGATTAATATCATCTTCAATATTTAAAAAAGCATGATTTTTTAAAGTGTCTAATAATGTGTTTCGCCGACTTTACTGCTAATTAGTTTTTTCTCATTTATCGATAAATAAAGAGCAAAAAACTAATATTTAGATGGATCTACATTTTTTCACGGATTTAGAATTTCTTTTATTTTAGTGCCCTTTTTATTTTTAAATTCGAAGTCAGAGAAAAGCTCTTTATTTTCATATGATTGAATTTTATAATCATAAAAATAATATAAATCTTCGTTTAATCCGAATGAAGATAAATCTCAACGAATTCCAGGATCGTCATTAACTCTAATAAAGAAAAAGATTCCTCTGTAAAGAATATGACGCGGATACTCTCTTAATTCTTTATCTCTTCTCGGATATCAAACTGAATCAACACCATCATATTCATAGCTTTTCAGAGTAACTGAATGACTACTATCATTAAAACCATTATCTTTCATTCCCGGCATTAATTTAGGTTTAACGTAAATACTAGACGGTTTTAAAGTGTTAAAGGCATTAAAATTAGTATAAGCTCCATATCATGATGATGCCTTAAATTCATTTTTATCCCTATCATAAGATTGTCTTCAAAAATCAGAACTAAAAGTCAGCTTAGATCAATATCCAGGAGGATTTTCTTTAAATGAAGGAGCATCAGGATTTAATCTATACTCAACGAGAGATTTTCTTACTTTGAGATATTCGGACATATCAAGACCAGAAACGGCAATATTGGTGTTTAAGTTTGGCAAATTAAGAATTTTAACCAACATCTCCACAAATCTATCTTTATTAATAAGCCATTTTGCAACATTTTTATTTTCAAAAAGTGAATAGTTTCAATCGCCATCTTTAAAATCATGCGGATTTAAATTAATTTTTACTTCTTTAGTATAAGTTACATCTATATTTTTAATTTCTTCTGGTCCATATTTTTTTATGACATCTCTGAAAATTTTATATTTGTAAGAAAAATCATCATATCACCTATTAAAATCGTTATAAATATTTACAAAATTATCATCTGCGACATTGGTTTTTGGATATAAAACGTGATCTTTTTTAACGGTGAAATCTTCAAAATCATCAAAAACATAATTTTTGGCGTTTATATATCTTCTTTTATATTCATTAAACTTCTTCTCTTCAGGAGTTAGTTCTTTAAAACAAGAAACAGCAGCAATTGGCAGCGCGGCCGCTGCTACTCCAATTCCCAAAATTAATTTTATTTTTAAGTTTTTTCTTTTCATTATTTTAGTTCCTTATTTCCTTTTTAAAATTATTAATATATTTATAAACAAAATTGTTCAAATCTTCGAGAGTAGCAAAATGATATTTGCGCTTATTTATTTCAATTTCTCATAAATCAAAAAAGTTTAAATCAAGAAGATTTTTTTTATCCCCATCAACATAATATGCTTTTTGACGAGATGGAAGTATTAGACTATTAAGAAGTAAGCGATAATTTTGTAAAATGATTTCAGGATCATTAAATGATAATAAATAATCATTAACGTTTAGTCCGTTTGATTTTAAGTAATTTTGAAGTTTTTCTATTTTAAACTTAACACGTGGAGTAACACCAGTTTTTTCAAGTTGTTCTTTAAAATTTTTAAATTCTTTATTATTAAAAGTTAATTCTTCATTATATGGACTATTAAATATAAATTTGTCTTCATCTTTTGCAATAAATGTTTTTTTCATTATTAGACTAAGATTAATATCATCTTCAATATTTAAAAAAGCATGATTTTTTAAAGTGTCTAATAATTGTGTTTCGCCGACTTTACTGCTAATATCGTCAGATAATAATATTTTTTTTGCTTTTGACAATTTAACTCAGTGATTTAGAATATATTCAATTTTTTCATCAAAACTATTAAGATTATTAAAATTTTCATTATATGAAATATCTTCTTTTCTTAAATTACTTTGAATAATATCAAAATAATTATTTTTATATTGATCTAATAAAACCATTAATAAATTATCGTTATTTTTAACAATTTTATAATTGGATATATTATCACCATTGTTTCAAATTGGGTTTTTGTTTAAATGAATAATTTCATTTTTAAATTTTTGCAGATAATTTTGCGAATACAAAGAAAAGTCATCTTTATTCAATCAATCATTAGCAAAAAGATTATCAAATATATTTTCTTTACTATTATTTACATAATTATCAGAACCTTTTTTACTAAAATAATTAATTTTTGAATATCCAAAATCCACTTGTGAACTCACTACTACATGGTCATCTACCGAATTTTTGAAATAATTTAAATGCGCATTGTAGAAAAAATTACTTAATTTTTTTAGCTCATTTTTAAATTCGATTTCTTTAAATGTCGTTTGATTTAAGGTTTCGTTAAATATAGATTGAAATTCAAGTTTGTCGATATTAAAAACTTCATTTCATAATTTTTCCTTATCAATATCGATAGAAATATTAAAACCAAAAATATCCTCAATTTTTAACGACTTAAAAAATTCTCCAAATTTTTTAAAGTTGTATCATTCAATAGAAGTATCAGCAAATCTCTTATATTTTAATTCGGGCATGAAAGCGTTAAAATTTAAATTCTCGAAATCTAAAAAACTATTCTTTTTGAATTTTCTCGTGAAAACAATATTATAAAAATCATCATCTATTTCTTTTTTAAGCGGATATAAATATGAAATCATACTTTTGAATATTTTGTGGTTTTCTGCATATTGTTGCTCTGATAAATATTTTTTTATTCACTTTTTACTTACATATTTTTCCAAACGATTATAGTTAAGATTTCCTTCATTATGTTTTTCATTTCATCCATTTTTTTTGCCGTTTATCAAAAATTTAAAATCTCATTTAGGAACTAATTTTGGATCACCATAATATTCTTCATTGATTGATGGAAATAATACTATCTTATAAATATTTGTTTCTTCTATTTTCCTTTTAAGGATAGAAACATATTTTCTAAAAATATCTAAAAATATCTCATTAAAAAATTTATTTTCGTAATCTACAAGTAAATTGTAATTCTCGTTATCGTCCTGAATTTTGTAACCATTAATAATATTTTTGTTATCAGTTCTTAATAAATTGAAAAACCTTCGTTGATCAAATTTTGAAAAAGGATTAAAATAGTGTGTTTTTTTATCAGGGGATTGATATTGATATAGCAAATTTTCTATAATATTTTTATTGTAACTATCAGATATGCTTTGAACAGCCTCATTGTAATATCTAAATTCATTACCAGAAATATCTAGATACCTTTTAATAATTTCTGCTTCATTCAAATACGAAGTTATTGAAAATTTTTGATCATCTGTATAGTTTTCATAAATAGTTTTATAAGCGGGTTTAATTTTTTTAGGGTCATATTCATTAATAATGGTTTCATCTAAATTAACAACCCTATCATCATTTTTAAGGGTTTTAGATCCGAGATATCTTTTAGTTTTAATTTTTCCATTTTCTTTGATAAACTTGAAGGCTTCATTATTTGAATTAAATTTTTTATTTTTTCCATCGATTTCTAAAGTAAATGTATTTCTAATTGCATTATCATTATTACCATTGCTAATGATACTGGTATTAATATTTTTGTTTTGTTTTAAATAACTACTAGAAGAAGTTGAAAGTGGAATAACACTAGAAAATGTTGCAATTGAAACAATTAATGGTGCTAAAATAATTTTTTTACGCATGTTGTGTTTTCCTTTCCATTAATTTTATTTTTTTATTACTTAAATCTTCACAATATGAAATTATTTCATCAATAGAATTAAATTTTTTATCTCCAAATAAATATATTTTTCCAACAACAGTTTCGATATTTTCATCATAAATGTCTAAAAATGAATCTTTTCTTAAAAAATTAATAGCATCATCGAATGAAATAAATGATTTAACATTACCACTATTGCTTGTTATTTCGTAAATATCATATTTATAGGGTTTTTTTAAATTTTTGAATTTTATTTTTTTCCAAAATTGTTCAGAAGATGAATTTTTTCAATTTACATTAAATTTGTTTCTAAATATTTCTAATTTTTTTTCTAAATCTAGTGAAGACGTTAAATAATAAAAATCTTCAGGAGTTTTTTGAAGGTTACCGTCAAATATTAATAAATCTTCTTCGATATTATTATCAGAATTTAATTTTTCCACTATTTTTTTATATTCATCAAACACATCAATACCAATATCGCTTTTTAATATATATTCTTGATCAATTGGAATATTATTTTTATCCAGTTTTGGTATTTGCATTACTAATGTAGGTCTCAATGTATTTCGAATAAAATCAATGCTATTGTCTTTTAAACCGCTATAGTTTTGAACTCAAGTAGGACTTTCTTCATCAAAATAAAGATATCCGCCACTAGTTCAATAGTTTTTAATATTTTTATTGTCTACTAAATCTCCAACCAAATCATTAACACTGTCAAAATATAAATTCTCATTAAGTTTGTTAGCAGAATTTTCAAATGAATATTGATATTTATATTCACTATATTCATCGCCAACATTAGATAAGATAACTTCTAACAAATCATTATTAAGTTCTTTATCATCTATTGACAAATATTCTTTGTTATCAAAATAATATAAATCTGAGGCAAATTCTGGAATTATTTCAATTGGTTTTAGTGGTTTAAAGTCCTTTTCAATTGATTGAACATCACTTTTTTTAAGGCCTCAAAACTGACTTTTAGAAATTCCTCCATCCCATATATATCTATCACTTTCATTTCCAGTATCAGCAAAAACATAGTCCTTAGGTTCTTTGACTCCAATTATTTGAATTGCTAATTCCATCACGATATTCAAAACAGCTCCAACAACTAAAGAAACAGGGTTGGGGGGTATAAATGATAAAATTCCATTAACAACATCCCTTACAGAGTGAGCAATTTTAGATTCATAATTCAAATCACCCTTATTTATAATATTGTTAAGCAATGAAAAGGATGAAGCGAAAAGACTTATAGCTTTTTGTGCAGTTTCAATACCGTTTTTAATGGATTCAGCTTTACTTTTTATGCTTTTTTCCGAAATAATAATTGTCTTGCTTTCTTTTAAAATTATTCTCTGTCTAGCACTAAATTTTGCTTTGTATTGGCTTTTATTTTTGTGCGATTTGTATTCTCGTACAATACTCTTAGCTCTATTCTTTTCATTATCACTTGTAACTTTATAAAATTTTTTTTCTAATTGTTTATCGGTTAATTTGCTACTAAAGGATAAATTTTGTTTTTCGATATTTTCTCATTCAGTTTTATTCTCAATAAATATTTCTTTAATTTTTTTATTATCATTTTTTTCTATATACTTTTCTAGTGATTTTACTAATCTTTCAACAAAAGATGTGGTTGATTGATTTATTGAATTAGCTCCTTGCGCTATAGTATTCATTAGTGATAATTTATGTTCATCATTTGTTGAATAATTGAAATTTTTTATATATTCGCCAGTTGAATCATCATATATAAATAATGAGTTTTCTTTTGATATTAATGAATATTGATTAAATAATTTTTGATATTCCAAAATTTCTTTATCATCAATATTGTTTTTATCAAATATAAAATCTTTATTAAATTTAATTAGTGAATTAGTTGAAGCAACATTATTCATAGCTAAAGATATTATTGACATGGCATTTAATACCTTACGACTATTAGATAAAATGCCAATAAAGAAATTTAAATCAACATTAAAATCGAAATTCGTATCAAGTGCACGATAATGTTTTACCAAATCTATTTCTTGATTACTATTATTTTTATATAAATCAGGTCCAATAACTTGTTTTAGTGAATCATTGATTTCATTAAAAATTTTTATAAAATAATTTTTAAATAACCTTACTGCCTTGGCTGAAGCATGATATTTAGCCATATAGGCAAGTCCAGATATATATGAAACACTAACATTATTAAAGAAATCACCATACTTACCATTTTTTATAAAATCGGCTATAGCTTCTAGTTTATCTAATAACGTTTGATTATCTTCAATTTTAATTTTTTTTAATTCTTCTTGTAAATGTTTGGATTCATTTCTAAATTTAAAATAATTTAATATAGAAAAATTATCGACATATTTTTTAATAATGTTTTTCTTTTCATCTTCTGTTAGAGAAGAATTTTTATTAAAGTAATCATTAATAACATTAGAATTTGTTGATCTTAATAGATTTGATGAAAACGCATTAACAATGTTTCTTGCCGATGAACTATGTTTCATATTATCTTTTGATGGTATTTGATCAACTTTTTGTCATTGGCTAAGATCGGTAAATCTTAAAATTTCATTTCCTGCGCTTTCATGCACGTAATTTCCATATAAATTTGCCGGATCATCCTTATGAATATCAACTAAAAATTTTTTTCTGCCTTTATTTGATGTAATTTTAATTATAGGCATACGCAATTTTTCAGATTTTTGCATAATATTTTTAATAAAATCTTCTTCAGCAAAAATATCGCCATTTTTTTTATTTTTTATATAGCGCTTGTAATTATTTCTAATAAAATTTTCTAATTTTTGTTTTTCATTAACTGAAGCATTATTGATTGGTTGTTTTAGATGCAAAATCTTCTTGTTGGGTGCTTTAAAAACGTTATTTGGTTTTTCAATGTTTAAATATTTAATTAGAGCATCAAGTCTATAGTTTTCGTCTTGACTAAGAGTTTCAATTTCAAGTGTTTTTTTCGCAATTTCTTGAATAATTTTTTCCTTAGAATCGTAATACTTATCTTTAAATTTATAAAATAAATTAATATTTGAGTATGAATTTTTTGCTTCAATTTCACTTTCATAAGCAAGACCATCTTTGCCCATATATACTTTAGTTTCAAAATCACCATTACTCAAATTAATTTTAGATAATTGATGTGATGATAAGGAGCTATCAATATTTTTGTTATCATTATTTTTAAAATATTCTATATCATCGTAAAAAATACCTTCTTTTTTTACAATATTTTTCGCAATATATCTTTTTAGATCCTCTAAAGTGTTAAATGATTTATTATGATTTTTTGAATAATAAATTTTTTTAGATTCAATAATATTTTGCTCATTTGTAAGTTTTACAATTTGGTCTTCTCATTCTTTTCTTGAGTTAAACGGTACATCGAATAAATAGTATTTAGGAGTTGACGCTTCAGGTTTTTTTAAAACGCTACTAAATTGGACAACTGGAACACCAATCGCAACAGCCGATAAAGCGATTAATGGTGCCGAACTTAATAAAATATTTTTTGTTTTCTTTTTCATAATTTATATCTCCTTTTGTTTACTTCTGATTGTCAAATATAATAGTAGTGAAATAGATAAAACAAATAATGACATTAGTAAAATTAAATTGTTTTTATCAATTGTTTTAATCCTAAATCTTAATGTATATTTGTAGGTATTGATTATTTGATCATTTGGAGATAATTTAAATCTAAATACTTGATTATCTGCCAAACTTAATGAATTTAGCTCTGCTATTAACCGTAGTGTATCAACAAGTTTATTTGATGATATTAGCACATAATTAGCTCATTCTTTTTGATTTGAGATATTTGCAAAAACGTTATTAAAGTTATCTAAACTAATTTCAAATCGCTTAAAATTTTCATTAAGAATAGCAACTTTATTATTTGATAGAAATACTACCATGTAGTTTATTAAAAAGTCTTTATCCTTATCTTCGATTTTCTTATCAATATTGTTAATCTTGTTTTTTGGAATTAAATCTTTGATATAAAAAGGTGAAGTTTGCGACTGAATATTTTGACTAATAACTAGTGGATTAACTCGGTACATAAAATCAATAAGTTCGTAAAAATTTTCTTCAAATTCTTTTAAAATAATATTTTTAAGCTCATTATTATCTTTAATTAACTTATCAAAATCACGTCTTAAATATTGAATGTTTTTATCATTAACACCTAATAAAGTTTTAATATCATTAACTTCATTGTTAGAAAACTCATTTAATATTCATATAGGATTTTTTATTTTTTCTAAAATACCTTTAATTAAATCTACATGAATTTTTTTATAGATATTTTCATTGATAAAATTAATTATTTCTTGGTTATTAAAATTAATAATTTTAGGACTATTAATTTCATAAATAAAGTACTCATTTTTTAAATTTCATGATGTTTCTTCTAAGCTAGATATAAAGTCAAGGTTATTGTATTTGCTTTTATAGCTATTTTTAATATAATCACCAAATAATAAATTTTTATCGAAGTTATTATTTAAAGTTAGAATTGGAAAAAGATAAGAACTATTTATTAAATCGGCATAATGATTATTAATATCTTGATTTGAAAATGTCGGATCAAGGTTTGATGATAAGCTATCAGTACTTAAAATATAATGCTCATTGACAATTTTGTTGTTACTTCTTTCAATTATTTTTTGGTAATTTTTAGAATTAACATTATCATGAATTTTATAAACAAATGTCCTTAATAATAATGGTGTTGAAACCATAGCCATTGTGCTTAAAAGATAAATAGTATTTTTCGCTGATACCTTTTTAAAAAAAGATATTATAAAAACTAGAAAAATAAAACTAAAAAATAATACTAGAAAATTTGATGTTAAAAATCCAAAGAAGAATAAAAACATTTGAGTAATATTAGCAAGTTTTTTAGCATATAAAATTGTTATTGCTACAGTTCAAATAAAATTAATTAAAATGAATCACAAAATTACAAACAATAATTTAGAAACGAAAATTTTCCTTTTATTTGAAAACACTGAATTTGAAATAATATCATATTGATTATTTTTGGAATTTATGAAAAACATCTGCAAAAATAAAGAACAGTAAAATAAATTAACACAAAAAACAATGAAAAATATTAATCAATTATAGTTATTAAAAAGATTTGGGATATTGACAATTGGTACAATTGCACCAAATGATAAAAACGACAATATTAATACAATAAAATAAAATTTATTTTTTATAAAATAAATAAAATGATTTCTTAGTAAAAACTGCATTATTTGTATTCCTTATCGTATAAAAGGTGTTGATTGTATATATAGGTTAAATCGTCTCTATTTACAATAGGACCGGTTCAAATAATCTTGCCTCTTTTTATAAATGTTGCATCATCAACATAATGTCTTATCTCGTCAATTAAATGTGAAGAAATAAAAATTGTAATTCCTGCTTTTGTAAATTCTCGTAATTTTAGATACAACATTTTTCGAGCAGTTGGATCTAGGTTAGAATCGGGCTCATCTAAAAATAGTAGTTGTGGTTTTGCTATTTCGGAAAATAACAAAATTAATTTCTTTTTTTCCCCACTTGAAAAAGTATTGGGATTATTTTTCATTTTTAATTCTAATCCATACTCTTTAAACTTCTTAATAACCAAATTCTTATTAATTTTTCGTCCGGTAAATAGTCTACAATACTCTCTAATGTAGTTAATTGCGGATAAATAATAAGGAAATTTTATATGGGTGTTAAAGAATAAAAATGATTTTGGTTTTTCGATACTATCGAGATTTTGTCCATCAAAGAAAAGCGTTCCTTCGAAATCTAAATCGCCTCCAGTACAAATTTTCATAAGGGTAGATTTGCCGGCTCCATTCTCTCCGACAAGGATGTGAATTCTGTTTTCTAAAATCGAAAAATTTGCGTTATCAATTAAAAAATGACCCTTGACACTTTTATAAATATTTTTCGCTTGAAATATAACTTTTTTATTAATCATCTAATTCAATTATATATACTTTAATAAAAAAAATCCTTAAATTTTGAATAAAATAAACTTGCTAATTTTTTTATAAACAAAAAAGAGTAATAATTTTTAAGGAAATATTAACCAAATTTAGACACTAAAATTTTTCCTTATATTATAAATATAAGATATGGCAAAATTTACCTTTTTTCTGACAAAAAATTAAAAGAAAATTGTTTACTTGTAAATTAAAAAAAATAACTAAAATTCACAATAAATTTGATTTTTTTATTTTTATAAGTCAAAAAACAAAATAAAAATTCATATCACTAATTTGGATATGAATTGTAATTAATTTGAAGTAATGTGACTAATTAAATTATTTAATAGTGGTTTTTCCCATATAAGGAACTAAAACCTTAGGAACGTCAATGCTACCGTCTGGATTTTGATAATTTTCTAGAATTGCGGCTACTACACGATCAATAGCTACACCAGAACCATTAATAGTATAAGCATATTTAGTTTTATTATCACTGCCACGATATCTAATTTTGGCACGTTTCGATTGAAAGTCATTATATATTGAAATTGAGCTAGTTTCACGATATCTTTGCTCTGATGGAATTCAAATTTCTAGATCAATTGTTTTAGCTGAACCAAAACCTAAATCACCAGTTGAAAGTAAGACCTCACGATATGGTATCTCAAGCAATTCTAAAATACTTTTAGCATCATTAACGGTTAGCTCTCATTGTTTAATACCATCTTCTTGAGCAACAAGTTTAACAAGCTCCACTTTATGAAATTCATGTTGTCTAATTAAACCTTTAGTATCCTTACCGCCACTTCCGGCTTCTGAGCGGAAGCATTTAGTATAAGCTACATATTTAATTGGTGAGCTAAGGTCAACAATTTCATCGTAGTGATAATTAGTTACTGGCACCTCAGCTGTTGGTATTAATCATAAATCATTTGCTTCGATTTTAAATAAGTCATTTGCAAACTTTGGCAATTGTCCAGTTCCATATAACATTGATGAGTTTACAAGATGTGCTGGTAGCATTTCTTTATAACCATTTTTAATATGCGTATCAAGCATAAAATTAGCAAGTGCTCTTACTAATTTCGCACCATCATTTTTATATAATACAAATCTAGTTTTAGCTAATTTAACAGCCCTTGAAAAATCTAGCATGTCATGTTTAAGAGCAATATCATAATGGGCTTCAACATTTTTAACTAATCCTCTTCCTAATTTAGCATGCTCTCTAATAACAACATTATCATCTTCACTTCTTCCCACAGGAACATCATCATATGGTAAGTTAGGAACTTGAAGCATTAAATCATGAACTTTTCTAATAAGATCATCTGCTTCTTTATCTTTTAAATCAATTTCTTCTTTAATTTTATTTACTTCTTTTAGTAAATCATCTGTTTTTTGATGATTTCTCATTTTTATTCCGATTTGTTGACTTAGCTCATTTCTTTTTGCTTGCAAAGTTTCAAGCTCGTGAATAAATTCATTTCTTTTATTACCTATTTTTATTATTTCTTCAATAATTGAAAGATCAAAATTTCTTGTTGAAAGTTTCTTGATCACCTCACTTTTATTGCTCAAAATATATTTTAAATCTAACATATTAATACCTCACTAAATAACATGACTATAACCATGTATATTTTAAACTTTTTTTTAGAAAAATACTAAAATTGCTACTTAAAGGCTACATGTAAAATTTAGTTATCATTATGTTAAAATTATATTAATATGATGCAAGAGTATTCGACAATACAAGGCTATTTTACAAAAATACTATGAATATCTGAAAAAGGTGATGTAGTAATTTGTAGTTTTAAAATCCAAAAAAATGATGTTCTTAACCATGTTATGACAAATAAATTTAATTCCATATCGGTTATTTTTAAAAATAATTTATTTAATTTACAAGAAATAATTTTAGATGAAAAAATTTATCAAATTCAAGTTCTAGCTAATAAATTTTCAAAATATCCAAATAGCTATACCGCCAAAAGTATCTCACATGTTAAAGAAAACGATAATTACAAAGTTAACTACATTGTAAAATTTCTTAAGAGCGCAAATTTTCGGGGTATTGGTGAAGAAAAATCATGGGCTATTGTTAATGACCTTGGAGTAGATGCTATATCAAAGATTATTAATGATGATTCAATTGATTATAAAAAATATAACATTTCTGAGGAGAACTGAAAACAGGCTAAAGAATTTTTAATTGAAAATCCACAATTAGTTGAAGATCAGCTGCTATTTCTTAAATTAAATTTAAGTCCTTCACTTTATGAAATAATTTTAAAACAGTTTTTAACTTTGAATATTTTCATTGAAAAATATAAAGAAAACTTCTATAAGTTTTTTTTGGAAAATAAAAAAGTTAAATTAGATGATATCGATAAACTAAGTACTCATTTTAATTATCCAAATCATCCTTTTAAAAAAGCAACACATGTTTATAAGGCGATTTCAGATTATTTTTTTAGTTCAGGAAATACAAGAATTAAAAAAAATGAAGTCCATGAAACACTTGCAAAAAATATTAGTTATGACCCTAATTGACCACGTGATAAAAAAGAATTTTCTGATTCAATTAATTTGCTAATTGAAGATTTCTATTTAATAGAATTAAATTATGATGGTGAAATATTCTTAACTACTAAAGAAATATATGAAATGGAAAAATATATTATTGAAAGGTTAGTTGCAATTAATCACAAAAGTAAATTAATTCCTATTCCATTTAAGGATAGTAGAAAATATCATGACCTACAATTAAAGGCAATCACATCAGCATTATCAGAAAAACTAGTTTTAATTACAGGAAGTCCCGGCACTGGTAAGACCTTAATAACTAATGAAATTATTAACCAACTACTAACAAAATACCATGAAAAAGATATTGCTGTTGTTACTCCAACCGGAAGAGCTACAATTAACATAAATAATCAACAGAGAAAACTAAAAGCATCTACAATTCACAGTTTTCTTGAATGAGATCCGGAAAATGACCGATTTAATGTAAATGAAAATTATCCAAAGAACATCGAATGTTTAATAATAGATGAATTTTCTATGGTAAGTGTTGATATATTTTTTTCACTTTTAAAAGGTCTTAATAAAAGATATTTAAAAAAAATTATTTTAGTAGGTGATAAAGATCAACTGCCAGCAATTGGACCAGGATATCTAATTAATGATTTCATTGAAAATAAGATTTTTAACACCATTTTTCTAAGTAAAATTTACCGCCAATCAGAAAATTACGAAATTATTAAAGACGCTATTAGTATTAATAGTGGCAAATGGCCTAAATTTGACGGTAAAAGTTCACAATTTATTGAAACCAAAAGAGAGAAATTAAAAGAAAAAATAAAGGAATATATTGAAAAATTGCTAGAAACGGGGTATACTAAGCGCGATATCGCAATTTTAAGTCCAATTTATAATTATGATACAGGAATAGATGAAATTAATGATTGTATTAGTGACTTTTATCGCAATTTAGAAAAACAAGAAATCATAAAATACCGTGAAAAAAATTATGCGATAGATGACAAAATTATTAATTTAACTAACGACCCAAAAGCAAAAATTTTTAACGGAGAAATTGGGTATATTTCTAAGTTTACTTTAGAGAATAAAAAAAATAGTTCTGAAAAATTACTAACTCATATCTCTGTAGATTTTGAAGATAGTGAAAAAACAGTTACTTTTAGTAGATCAGATTTCTTAGCAAACACTTATCCAGCTTACTGTACTAGTGTCCATAAATATCAAGGCAGTGAATGTAAAGCTGTTATTATTGTACTATTTTCTGAAGCAAAACGCTTACTAAGTAAAAAGTTAATTTATACTGCAATAACCCGGGCAAAAAATTATAGTGTTATATTGGGAGAAAAAGAAGCATTAATAGAAGGAATACAAAATGATGGTGATTCAAAAAGAATTACAAATATTTCAAAATTATGAAATGAGGTTAAATAATGAAACTTATTGTTGGACTAGGTAATCCTGGTAGCGAATATGCAAAAACTAGACATAATGTCGGATTTTTAACAATTGATAAAATTGCTGAAAAATTACAAATTCAACTTTCGGAAAAAAAATTTAATGGGATATTTTTTAAAGATAAGGAAGTTATAATTGCTAAACCACTAACCTTTATGAATAAAAGTGGAGAATTTGTTAAATCAATAATAGAATATTATGATATTGCTCTAAGTGATGTGTTAATTGTTTATGATGATTTAGATCTACCTCTAGGTCAAGCAGCTATTAAACAAAGCGGTTCATCTGGCGGCCATCGAGGAATGAAAGATATTATTGAAAAATTAAATACTCAAGATATCAAAAGAATTAAAATTGGAATTGGAAGAGGAGAAAACGTTATTGATTATGTGCTAGGCAAATTTAGTTTTGAAGATTATAACATCATTTCAAAATTAATTGACAAAGCGGCCGATGCCATTATCTCATTCATTTCTAATGATATTCGTTTTGTAATGAACAAATTTACAGGCAAATTATATGAATAAAAATTTCACTAATGTTGCACGAAATAAATTAATAGAAGAATTTAATAAATATAACATTGACATTTCAAAAAAAATATTAATTGGTGTTAGTGGCGGTCCTGATTCAATGTGGTTACTTAATTTAATTAAGGATTTTAATATTGTAGTTGCTCACGTAAATTACAATAAACGTTATGATTCACATTATGATCAAAAATTAGTAGAGTCATTTTGCCAAGAAAATGACATCAATTTAGAAGTTCTATCAATTAACCATAATAATAATCTTGGTAATTTTCAAGATGAAGCTCGCAAGGAAAGATATCAATTTTACAAAAAAATATACGAACAATATCAATGTTCTTATTTATTACTTGCACATCAAAAGGATGATTTTCTAGAAACCGCCATAATGCAAAAGCAAGCTAATCGCCATCCGCTGTATTTTGGCATTAAAATACAAAATCAACTGTATAACATGCAAATTTTTCGTCCTATGATTAATTTATGATGAAAAGACGAAATTAAAGAATTCTGCCAACAAAATAGTATTTTGTTTGCAACTGATTACACAAATGATCTACCGATTTATTCTCGCAATAAAATTCGTTTATCACTAAAATCACATGACAAACAAAGCAAAGAAAATTTATTTCATGAGTATTTAGATAAAAATCTGAAACTAACTAAAATTGCAAATCAGGTTCAAATAATTTATCAAAATTGAGAGCAAACCGGATTTTGTTGTGATTTTTTGAGAAATTTAGATTTTTCACTTAATTATTTAATTTATTATCTAATCCATAGAAAATATAAAAATATAAAATTAACTACAAATAAGATTAATTTAATTAATCAATTCTTACTTTCCGAAAATCGAAGCAAAGTTTTTAAATTGAATGAAAAAAATTATTTAATTAAGAAAAAAAATCATTTATTATTCAATTAGCGTTTCATCGTATAACTTTTTTTTATTATTTATTTTATAATTTATTAATTAAAAACAAAAAGAAAGGAAAAAAATGAACCCTAATACACCAAAAAAATCTCGTAAACCGCTTGGTTTTATGACGATATTTTTGATAATTGCTGCTATTGTTGCAGTTATCGTAATTGGTTTGATAATTAGTGATTTTGTTAGAAGTTCGTTAACTAACTATAAAGACATTAATTTTCTGAAGAAAGTTATCACTGAAACTTCAAAAAGTCAAATAGACAATACCTATATATCTTCATGGGTAGAGAATGCTTATAGCGGTACATTAACAATTACACTACAGTCCACGGATAGCGGCTTTTTAAGAGAGATTACCGGAAATCCCAACTTTAGAGGACAACAGTATGTATTTACTTATGCATTCGGAGATTTTTCTGGAATCACTGAATTACATAGATCAGTAGTGGTATGAGCGGGTGGAAGTCCCGACGTATTATCATATAATGATGCTGTTGCAAAATGTGTTGAGTTTGCCGGAAATAATGCTGGAAGAGTTCAATTTGCTCTACCTCCACAACAAGGAATCTTCCAAAGATATATCCTACCCGCGATCACAATCTTATTCTTAATAGCAATTATTTTGAATATTTTTTCATGACAAAGATCTATGCAAGGGAGGGACGGCATTGCCGGAACTTTCAATTCAAGATCAGTTGCCCAAAGAGTTTATACTAACAAAAAATTCTCTGATATTGCTGGAAATGAAGAAGTAAAAGAAGAAGTTGTTGAATTAGTAGATTATTTAAAAAACCCTAAAAAATATGATGCCGCCGGAGCAAGAATTCCAAAAGGAATTTTACTAGGTGGCCCCCCAGGAACAGGAAAAACTTTACTTGCAAAAGCAACCGCCGGAGAAGCAAATGTACCTTTCTATTTCATTTCTGCATCAAACTTTGTAGAAATGTTTGTGGGACTAGGAGCTAAGAGAGTCCGTGATATGTTTAAAGAAGCACGTGAAAATGCTCCAGCAATTATTTTTATTGATGAATTAGACGCCGTTGGACGTTCAAGAGGAGCTGGAATCGGTGGTGGTAATGATGAAAGAGAACAAACTCTAAATCAATTACTAGTTGAAATGGATGGTATTAAAGAAAATAGTGGAATTCTAATCATGGCAGCTACCAATAGAACCGATGTTTTAGACCCTGCCTTACTAAGACCTGGACGTTTCGATAGAACTATTACTGTTTCACTTCCTGACATCAAAGAAAGAGAAGCAATTCTTAAATTACACGCTCGTGGTAAAAGAATTGACTCATCAGTAAACTTTGCTCAAGTTGCAAGAAGAACACCAGGATTTTCAGGTGCACAACTTGAAAATGTTATTAACGAGGCATCACTTCTAAGTGTTAGAGAAAGAACCAATGTGATTACCATTGCTCAAATTGATGAGGCAATTGACCGGGTAATGGCAGGTCCTGCTAAAAAATCAAGAACAATTTCTGAAAAAGAAAATATTTCTGTGGCTTACCACGAAGCCGGACATGCTGTTGTTGGTTTAAAAATTAAAGGCGGAAATAAAGTTCAAAAAATTACCATTATTCCACGGGGAAGAGCTGGTGGATATAACCTTATGATGCCAGAAGAAGAAAAATACAATCATTCTAAATCTGAATTAATTTCAATTATTACTTCATTTATGGGTGGTAGAGTAGCGGAAGCTATTATCTATGGAGCCGATAATGTTTCAACCGGAGCTAGTGACGATATTGCTAAGGCAACTGGAATTGCTAGAAAAATGGTAACTGAATGAGGACTTTCTGATTTAGGCCCAATTCAATATGAAGAAGATAATTCAAATCCATTTTTAGGTCGTGATTATATGAAAAATGCTTCATTCTCAAATAAAGTTGGTCAAGAAATTGATGAAGAAATCAGAAAAATTATTCTAACTGCTGAGAAAAAAGCACATGAAATTATTTCGCAAAACCGTGAACTTTTAGAACTTATTAAAGACGCTTTAATTATTAATGAAACTATTGTTGCTGAAGAAATTGAATATATTGAAAAACATATGAAACTTCCACCAGCAATGACTAAATCAAAAGAAAGCTTACAAAAAGAATATTCTGAAAGTGATTTTAATGAACTTTTCAACGAAGTGGCTGGTAAGAAAAAAATTACCGATGACAAATATGAAAATAAGTTAAATCAAGAATTAGAAAAACATAACATTGCTGATGTAGCAGATGATGACACTAGAAAAGAAGATGAAAATTAAAACCTAAATTAGGTCACATAATTAGAGACACTCCAAGATAAGGAGTGTTTTTATGTTAAAACAATTTTTATTTAATAAAAAACTAAATTATTGCGAACTCACATATTACATATCAGCTTGGAGATGTCATGATTAAAATAGGTAAAAATTTTAAACACATTTTTAGATGATAATATTGCTTTTGCAAATCATTTGAAAATGCAGTTATATCATTATAAAATCATTCAATTTGATATAGATCTTATTACTTTTAAAATCTTTTTAGCGCGCATTTGTATTCCTAATAAACTACTTTACCAAGGGTTATATAAATTTGAAACTCTACTGTTTACCATTACTTTGAATAATTAACACTACAAAAAAATTATTCCTATAAATTTAACTACCAATTTTAACTTAATCAAACCATTAATAAATACAATCTTAGCATTAATAAATATGCAACAAAAATCAAATAGAAATTACCGCTAGTTAGTGAATGTATGGCAAATTGTTATACCACTTGATAATATAATTAATATTAATGACCTTATCAAAGACCAAAAAACTAATTTTGAATTAGAAAAAATTGATAAAAATGTTAATCGAGGAAATCTTAAATTTGATGCTAAATTAATAAAGATAATAAAAAAGTTTTAGTTAATTTTAGCTTTTCTAAAAAGTTTTGTCGCCAACTAATTCTAAATATAAAACAAATAAATTTATTTGATAAGTATTTAAAAATAATAAAATGGTACCTTTTAATTATTGAAATAACAGTATTTTGATTAATTATTATTCCATTTTTTTATCATAATAAGGAAAAAAATCTTAATAACAAACTATCAAATAAATAAATTGGCATAATAAAACAAATACTAAAAAAATCCTATAAATAAATATTTAAAAATATCTTCTATTCTTTTTAATTTTTGAATAAAAGATATTTTTTTCTCAATGAAAATTTAATTTATGATCTTAAATAAAATTGAATAAAAAGTTTTAAAATTAAAACAAATTAGGAAATAAAATATAACCAATTGGTTAGGTTAATAATTTACTTTAAAAAATACGATTAAATTTGCTAATAAATAAATGTTATGGTTTTTTATAGTTGTTATTTTGTATAAATAATGTTGATAAATTAAATTACTTTATTAATAATTATTAATAAAATTACTAAAATTGACAATTAAATGTTCAAAAAAGGATAAAAAATGATAAAAATTTCACTATATTTTCTCTTTTTTAATAATATTGATGTGGCTTATAATATAATTTCCTTCATAAATTGAAAGGAAAATACAATGACAAAGAAAAATTTTAAGTGATGAATTGCTTTACCAACAGTGGTAACAGTCATTCCTTTAATTGCAGCTGCATGTGACAAAAATAATAATAAAATGATTGATGATGGAAAAATATCTAGCCCAGATAGTGGTAGTCAAGATATAAATAAAATTCCTGATAATATGCCTAAAGGCAACGACCAAAATGATGGTAATAAAAACATGCAAAATGACCCTAAAAAACCAGATGGTATGAATGAAAATAATAATGGGCAATCAAATGGTAATGAAAAGATGGAAAATGATCCTAAGAAGCCAGATGTTATGGGTGATAATAAAAACATGCAAAATGATTCGATAAAACCAGATGGTATGAATGAAAATAATAATGGGCAATCAAATGGTAATGAAAAGATGGAAAATGATCCTAATAAGCCAGATGTTATGGGTGACAATAACGGGGAAAATAATGAGACCCTCACTCCTCCTAATAAAAACGGTATGAAAGACCAAGGCAAAAATGATGAAAGTATGAATGAACCCGATGAAAATCAAATAAAAGAGTATGAAAAAGAGAGTTTATATCTAAATTTATTCTTTCTAGATTATTATTTGCTTTCGGGGGAACAATTAAAAAAAGTTCTAATTAATGACTATTTTGATGAAATAGGAACTATTATAAAAAAATTAATTCAGTTGGATAATGATTCAAATATTTTGTTTGATTTCGGATTAAAATTTAATATGGAATTAAGAGAAATTGTTGACAAATTGAATAATGAAATTTCAGATAGCGAAACCAATAGATTGGTGAGCATTACAAATGAAAACGGAAAATATAAGAAATTTTTGGCACATATTAAAATGAAGAATTCTATGTTTTTAGAAAAATTTCAGAAACATGGAGGTCAAGAATACATAAAGGCCTTTACGGAATATTGAAAAAAATTAAAATATTTTTCAAAGAAAATTGAAAATTCTTATTTATTGTTATTTTATCCAGAATATTTAATTGCAAATTATCTTCTTACTGAAAAAGACAATAAATTTAAAGACTATGCTAGAGAAATTTCAAATATTTTTGGAAAATTAACAAACAAAAAAACAGAACTAACTGATAATGAAATAAAAAATATAGATTCATTTCTTGATAAAATTAAAAGATAATTTCTAATATTAATTTAACTTAGACAATAAGCTATATTGCATAATTTAGACACTCCGAGATAAGGAGTGTTTTTATGTTAAAACAATTTTTATTTAATAAAAAATAAAATAAATTAATTGCAAAAATTAAATTAGAAATTGCTTTAATGGTTTTAATTATTGATAATAAATATCGCTATGAAAAATAGAAGTATAATCTCACTAATATGTAAAATCAAATCTAAAAGTAAAAAACTTTCTATAAAAAACCAGCCAACAATTAATGTCAATTAGTGGATAATCATTAGAAAATAGCGACTCAAAATATTTACTTGTGAATCTGCGGCAGAAAATATTAATTTCATAAAATACAACAATTTAGAAATAATACAAAAAAATAGATTATAAAAATCCACACTGTGTTTTTACACAATGTGGAAGGCATTTAAATTATTTCACCTTGGTTAGTAAAATAAAAACCCTTTTATTTATATTTTTAAATATCGCCAGATTCAATTAACATTCTCGTAATATTATCAATTAGCTTCTTTGAAAAAATTCCGCTTTTAGCATAGTGTTGTTCCTGAAGAAAATCAAGTTCGTCATATATTCGATATATTAGTTTAAGTGGATATTTATACTCGGTAATGGATTTCTTAAAATCCTGTCAATCCACAACATTAAAATCTTTATCTACATAACTTTTAATATCAATATCAAAATCGATGTACTTAACAATTCCATCTTCAATATAAAAAGGACTTGCTAGATTAATATATATATAATTATCTTTTTTCTTATTTAAGGTGACAACGGCATTATAAAAGCGATTTTTAGCAAAGAAAAATAAAATCGGATCAGAAACAACTCAACTAATATTATCTTCTGCCACTTTGCTTTTAATTAACAAAATAACCACGAAGTCATCTAAATTAGCAACAATTTTTGCACCCTCATATTGACGGTATAATGTCCCGTCGTACTTAAATGCCTTTATCGAAGTAATTTGCCCCATTTCAAACAATTGACGTTTGCAAAATTCATTTTCTTTCTTTGATTGGGGCAAGTCTTTTAAAAGGTCATTAAAGCTAGTAATTTCATTTTCTTCCATAAAACTCCATCTTTATCCATAAATTCATTAACATTAGTAAAACATTAGTAATTAAATTATCAAAAAAATAACTTAACTATGATAAATAATATCAAAGAAAGCAATAAAAAATATATTATTATATATATGAGACTTAGATTTAATAAAAATGCTGAAGAAATTATTAAAAACAGCAAATTTTCAATACAAGAATTACCTTATACTATAAGCAATGAAACAGTTCTTGAAATTGGAATGGGAAAAGGCAGTATGCTATCAGAGCTTGCCAAAAATCATCCTAATATAACATATATTGGTTTAGAAAAATACTCAACTCCAGCTATGAGCGCAATAAAAAAAATTAATGAATTGCAACTAAATAATATGTACATTTTGGTAGCTGATGCTATCGAATTAGAGAAATATTTTAATGGTAAATTTAAAACAATATGATTAACATTTTCTGATCCTTGACCAAAGAAAAGACACTTTAAAAGAAGACTTGTATATCGTGATTTTTTAAAACAATATGAAAAACTTTTGGCAGAAGATGGTGTAATTTATTTCAAAAGTGATAACGAAGGATTATACAATTATGCTCTAGAAGAATTAGCTGAGTATCAAGCTAAAATTATCTACAAATCTGAAGATTTTCATAATTGTGATTTTAATATTGAAAATTGTTTTACTGATTATGAAAGAAAATTTTATAATGAAGGTAAGGCAATTAAATTTATTGCATTTAGTTTTCAAAAATAGAAATTTAGAGAAAACATTATCACTTAAAAGCAAAGTGTCAAAATGTTGGTTAAAAATAATGAATAATATTTTTGATATAATAGTAATTAAATAATGCTATTAACCAAAAAATGAAAGGCAACCTATGATTAACTCAAATGATGAAGAAGAAATGAAAAAAAATAATAATGGCGATGAGGATGATATTTATAGAGAATATTACAGTGATGACAATGAAGATAAAGTAAAAAAAGTGTTTCACGATAACATTGAAGAAGAGGATGATGAAGAAGAAGACATCCCACAAAATAAAGAAGGATACACCGTTAGTTCACAAATTTTAGATAATGAAAAAGATGGACTAAAGCCAGCAAATTTAGTTAAAGTTATGAAAAATTCATTCATCGAATATGCGATGAGTGTTATTGTTGCGCGAGCACTTCCTGATGCTCGTGATGGACTAAAACCAGTTCACCGTAGAATATTATATGGAATGAGTGAGCTTGGTATGTTTCATACAGCGCCACATAAAAAATCAGCGAGAATTGTCGGGGATGTTTTAGGTAAGTATCACCCACATGGTGATTCTTCAGTTTATGAAGCAATGGTTAGAATGGCACAAGAATTTTCACTTCGCTATCCACTAATTGATGGTCATGGTAACTTTGGATCAATTGATGGTGATGAAGCAGCTGCCATGCGTTATACTGAAGCTCGGATGAGTAAAATAGCTAGCGCAATGGTTGATGGACTTAAAAAAAATACTGTTGATTTCATTGATAACTATGATGGAACAGAAAAAGAGCCAACAGTACTACCGGCTAAATTTCCTAATCTGCTGATATCCGGAACAAGCGGAATTGCCGTGGGTATGGCAACAAATATTCCTCCACATAATTTAGGTGAAGTAATTGACGCAGTTTGTGCTTTGGCTAAAAATTCAGAAATAACTGTAGATGAATTAATGGAATATGTGCTTGCACCAGATTTTCCAACGGGTGGCTTAATTTTTAATCGACAAGGACTAATCGAAGCATATAAAACCGGCCGTGGCTCAATTACTATGAGAGCTAAAGCACATATTCAAGAACAAAATAATGGCAAAAGCAAAATTATTGTTAATGAAATTCCATATGAAGTTAAGAAAACTGAAATCATGGAAAAAATTGCTGAACTTGTTAAAGAGAAAAAAATTGAAGGTATTGGCGAATTTAGAGATGAATCTAACCGTGATGGAATTAGAATGGTAATTGAAGTTAAAAAAGGATTTGTTCCTGAGGTTATTTTAAACAAATTATTTAAACTAACTAGATTACAAACTAATTTTTCATTTAATATGATTGCCTTAGTTAGAAATGAACCTAAACTTCTTAATTTAAAAGAATGTTTAGAAATTTATTTACAACACCAAATAGAAGTAACTACTAGAAGATTAAACTTTGATTTAGAAAAAGATTTAGCAAGAGCTCACATTCTAGAAGGGTTAAAAATTTGTGTCGAAAATATTGATCGTGTTATTAAAATTATTAGATCTTCAAAAACAGATGCTGAAGCTCAAGCAACTCTTGGCAAAGAACTTAACCTAACTGAAATCCAAACAAAAGCAATTGTTGAAATGAGATTAGGTAGACTAACTGGATTAGCAATTGATAAAATGAATGAAGAATTAGCACAAGTTCAACAAAGAATTTTAGAATATCAAAGAATTTTAGCTAACTATGATTTATTAATCGAGTTAATAATAAAAGAATTACAAGATGTTAAAAATGCTTATGGAGATAAACGTAAGAGCGAAATTAATTGAAGTGAAATGAGTAATATTAATAACGAGGATTTAATTCCACAAAAAAATATTATTATTACCATATCAACTAATAACTATATTAAGAGATTAGATATTGATGAATATCGTGAACAAAAACGTGGTGGAATTGGCGTAACTACTGGTAAAACTTACCAAGATGATGATATCCGCGATATTATTTCAGCTAACACTCACGCCGATTTATTAATATTTACAAATAAAGCCAAAGTTTATAAAATTAGGGGTCATGAAATCCCGAGTGGATCAAAACAATCTAAGGGAACTCCAATTGTTAATATAATTCCTGCTATTCAAAAAGAAGAGCAAATTGTTAAAATTATTTCCATTAAAGAATACTTAGACAATGAATTTCTTGTTACTATTTCTAAACAAGGAACAATTAAAAAAACCAGTATTTTTGAATATAGAAATATCAACCGTAATGGAAAAATAGCTTTAAGAATTAATGAAGATGATGAACTAGTTGATACCATTATCGTTAATAGTGAAGAAGAAATATTTATCGCCGCTAATAATTCTCGGGTAAATCGTTTCAATTCTGAAGAGATAAGAAATATGGGAAGAACCGCTCATGGAGTTGGCGGAATTAAATTAGGAGACAACGAACGAGTTGTATCAATTTCAAGCTCTCTTGAAGGTAAATATGTTTTCAGTATGGGAGAAAATGGTTTTGGAAAATTAACCCTAGCTTCAAACTTTAGAAAAACTAGACGTAACTCACATGGGGTAATCGCCTTAAATGGAAACAAAGCTGGCAATTTAGTTTATGCAGCTTGTGTACACGGAAATGAAGATCTCATTATTATTACAAATGATGGAATATCAATACGCTTTTCACTAAAAGATGTTGCAATAGTTGGTAGAAATTCAAAAGGTGTAAAACTTGTAAATCTTAAAGGTAGAAATACAAGAATTGTCGGCATAGCGAAAATCTTTGATGAAGATGATATGACAGAAGACCGTGAATTAACTAATACTGAATTTTTAGAAATGACAAAAGAAATTAGTTTAGATGAAAATCTTAAATCAGAAGATAACAACATAGAATAATTTTAATTATACTAAGTTGATAAAACTAAATATAATGACGTTAAAATACAAGTAAAATCATGACTTGTATTTTTTAATAAACTTAATTAAATTTAATATTTATATTTTAAAACATCAATATTTAAAAAACTATTTTGAATAAATTTATCAATATATTTATTTAAATTTAATAATTAAAAGACAAATAATTTTAAAATGATTCTAATAAAAAATAAAAGTAAATGGTTTTGCATAATATAAAAAATTTTAATATCTTTCTTTAGATTACTTTTACTAATAAATATTAATCTCAAAGTACAAAAAAATCTCATAAAAAATCGTGTCACACTCCAAAATTTTATTTATAGTCATTAAAAAATAGTATAATTTTGATGTCTAATTATTTTAAAATAGGTCTTTTAGTACTATACTTTTTTTGAGCAAAGTAAAAAAATATGATAGGGAAGTTATCTATCATATTTTTAGTTTATTTTATTTTTTAAATTCACTACATACTGAAAAAATTATATATATTTGATCTTGGCAATTTCTCAAATTCCTAAAAAAATTTCTAAATTCTAAGTTAACTATTAAGTAAATCAATAAATTTTTCAATGAAACCATAGATTTTAAAAAACACCAAGTTTATTTATTAGCTTGATGTTTTTTAATTTTTAATTTAAGTAATTTAGATTTCTGTGGAAGTGGATTTTTTGTCTAATCATAACAATAATTGGATATATAGCAAAAATTATTAATGCATAAATTGGTATTTCAATAAAACTTTTTATAATAATTGGAATCATAATTAATAAATAATAATCCTCGTATTTCCAATTCCCATTTCTGAAACGATTATAGTAATTAATAAAGGCGAAAGGACCTCATAGTCAACGCGACATAATTAAAACAAAGGTAACAATTAATAAAATTGCAAATAATAAAGTAGTGTTTAATTTAGTTTTAAAATTTCTTGTTCTAGCATTCTTAACACCTAATAATATTGAGCCTATTAAAATAAATAAGAGGCCGCCACTACCGATCCCCAAGACAGTCTTAATTGGTCATAATCTTGTTATTCGTTTATCTGATTCATCTATTATAATATTTTGATAAAATGAAAAGATAGTAATAAATAAAATGATTGCCAGTGATATAAAAATAAAGCCAGATCATCAGGTATATTTATTATTCAAAAAAAACATTCGAGTAAATCATCCACTAATAAATGCGATTAATGGTGGAATAATTGCATATTCAATCATTCAAGTACCAATTCCATTAATGGATGCAGTTATTGTATTACATAAAATTCCAAGAAATGCCCCTCTTCATGGACCTAATGATAATCCAAATACAATAAAAATAGGATAAGTAACACTAATCCGAAATTTACCAATAAAAACGTATTGTTCAAGTAAAGTTCCCATAATAAATAACGCAAGCATTAAACCAAATAGTGCTACTTCGTAGATTGAAAATCGATATGATTTAGTCTTAAATTTTCTTATAATATTTTGAAATAATACGACCATCTTCATCCCCTTTCTACTATTAATATTTTTTACATAACAAATTTAAATTATATAATAAATATAATTAAAAAAATAAATTCAATCTATTGTAGTAAATTGAATTTATCTTAAATTATTTAAATTGCCAATTCGATTAAGGTTTTTACCATGGCAAACATTGGTTTTTCATCAATATCATTTGTGCCGGCAACATCTAAATGAATATACTCTAAATCTTTAGTAAATTCTTTCAAAAACATCGCAGCCGAACATGATCCAGCATTGCCTGAATAGTCAGTATTTTTTAAATCCGCAACAATTGAACCTTTCATGAATTGTTCATAGTCATCATCAAATGGCATTCTTCAAATTAATTCATGTTGCTTTTTAGCGGCAGCATCAATTTTTTCTCATGCCGAGTCAGATGTTGCCCAAACCCCAGTATAAGTTTCTCCCAATGCTGAAACCATTGCACCAGTTAATGTTGCTACATCAAGCAATTTAGTAGCATTAAGGTTATTAGCGGCATAGTATAAACCATCTGCCATAACTAAACGCCCCTCAGCGTCAGTGTTGTTAATTTCAACAGTTTTTCCACTCATTGAAGTTCAAACTGAATCAGGTAATGAAGCATCACCATTAACACGGTTATCAGTAATACACATTACGGCTGAAACATTAGTTTTAGGACCTAATTGTGCGATTGCTTTAAGTGCGCCAGCAACAATTGCAGAACCTGACATATCATATTTCATTCCTAACATATTACGTCCAGTTTTGATATTATATCCACCAGAGTCAAATGTGATTCCTTTACCAACATAAACAGTTTTTTCTTTACTTGAAGGATCACCGTTGTATTCAATTACGACCACTCTTGGTTCAAACATTGATCCGCGATTAACTGATAAAAGTAATCCCATACCCAATTTTTCAATTTCTTTTTTATTTAAAACTTTAATTGATAAGTTTTTATATTTTTTAAAATCATTAACAACAATTTCAGCTAGTTGTTCTGAATTTAGTTCATTTGGTGGAGTAACACCTAAGTTTCTTGCTCAATTTTGAGCATCAATTATAATAGCAGCTTTATTAAATGCTAAAAGCGCTGCATTGGTTGGTTGTTCAACAAATAAACTTATTTGATTATCATTAGGTTTTTTTGTAAATGTTTTTTTGTTATATAGCTTAGCGGCAGAAAAATTAATACCTTTTGTAAAAGCATCAATTATTGAAGTTAAATCCAGTTTGCCTTCAACAACAAATGAAGCCAAATCAATTTGATAACTTCTTGGAGTATCTAAACCTAACATCACTGCTAAATCATAAATTTTTTCATAATCAACATTTTCAGCGTCACCTAAATAAATATATGCGATTTTTTTTGAAATGAATTCAGTAATTTTATTTTCTTTTTCAACTAAATTTTCAATAATACTATTGCCCTTGTAAGCAGCTCTTAGTAAAAAGGCATCATTTCTTTTAGTTTCTAATTTTTTTATTAATTCCATACTATACTCCTATTTTTGACCTTCTGCTAATTCCACTAGAGTTGAGATTAAAACTCCCATTCCCATACCGTTACTATCAGCTGTTCCAGCAACATCACAATGAATAAAATCAACTTTATTAGTAAATTCTTTTAAAAACATTGCAGCAGTATTACAGTCTGATTTTTCAGCACTATTATAATTATTCAAATCTGCGACAAGCGATTTTTTATTTGGTTTATGAAAATCTTCATGTAATGGCATTCTTCATACTTTCTCATGAGCTTCATTTGCCGCTGAAAGAAATTGACTTCATCTTTTATCACATGTTGCATAAATTCCTGAAAAAGTTTTTCCCAGCGCTCTTAGCATAGTTCCAGTTAATGTTGCGACATCTACAAGAAGTGATGCACCTAATTTTTTAGCACCATAGTATAAACCATCAGCTAGCACTAATCTACCTTCAGCATCAGTATCAATAATTTCAACAGTTTTTCCACTCATTGATTTAACAACAGATTCTGGCATAGTTGGATGTGTGTCAATAGCATTATCTGTTAACATCATTACTGCTGCTACATTAGCTTTAATTTTAAGTTCAGCTGCTGCTTTAACTGCATAAGCACAAATTACTGATCCTGACATGTCAAATTTCATATTTTCCATGTGATATCCTTTGGTATTATATCCACCTGTATCAAAAGTAATTCCCTTACCAACATAAACAAATTTTTCTTTGCTTGATGGATTTCCGTTGTACTCAATTACGACCACTCTTGGTTGATGTGAACTACCGGCATTTACTGCAAGCATTAAGCCCATTCCTAATTTTTCAATTTCAGGTTTTCCTAATACTTTAATGCTAATTGAATCAACATTAGCAAAGTCTTTTTTGATAAACTGAGCAATGTATTGACTATTGGCAATATTTGGTGGTGTAATTTGTAGATCTCTCGCTTTATTTACAGCGGCAGCAATGACAGCTAAACGCTTAACAAATTTTGCGTGCGATTTATCTTCAAAATATAAAGAAATTTGTTCTTTTGCTTCTTTTTTCTTACTTGACTCTTTAGCAGAATAAAGTTCAGCTTCATTGAAAGAAATTCTCGATACAAAAGCTCGAAAAATTTCTTCAACACTCAAAAATCCTTCACGGTTAAATGATGCAATATCAATTTGATAATTTCTTCTTTTGGCCATTGAAATTGCGTCCACAACTTTTAAAAAGTCATAGTAATTTTTTACATCTTTTGAAATAAAAATATATGCAATATTTTCATCAAAATTTTCAGTAATATAATTTGCTTTTTTAGCAACGTAATCAGGCAATTTCATACCTTCATATGCTGCCTTTAGCAACATTGATTTATTACGTTTTGTTTCGTAATCTAAAATCATAAAATCCTTTCTTATGTATTCTATTTTTAGTTAATAAATAAACAATACATTAATTATAAACTTATAAATAATTTTAAAATATCAATTATCAAGATAATGCAAATGAAAAGTTTAATATTATATTAAACGCAGCCTAAAATCATTATATAATAATTTAATGAAACTTGAAATTCCCGAAAAAAATAAATTGTTGCCGTTTGTAAAATGAGCAGGCGGAAAAAAACAGTTACTAAATGAAATTAAAAAATATATGCCTGAAAAATTTAATAATTATTATGAACCATTTGTTGGTGGTGGCGCAGTTTTATTTAGCATCCAACCACATAAAGCTTATATAAATGATAATAATAAGGAATTAATTTACTTATATCAAGTAATTAGAAAAAAAGTTTACTAAATAAATTATTAGTTAAGGTGAAAGAACATCAAGAAAACCATAATTCAGATTATTATTATAAAGTTAGAAATATGGATAGAGATCCTAAATTTGATAATTTATCAATAGTCGAGCGAGCAGCAAGAATTTTGTATTTAAATAAAGCATGTTTTAATGGACTTTATCGAGTTAATTCAAGTGGTTATTTTAATGTTCCGGAAAACAAAAATCAAACTATTAGAATTATAGATTTAGACAATATTACAAATGTCCATAAATTTTTGAAAAAAAATAAAATTAGTATAACAAATAATGATTTTCAAAAAGCTGTTAGCAGAGTTAAAAAGGGAGATTTTGTGTATTTTGATCCACCATATGACTCATTTGAAAACCAAAAAAATTTTACTTCGTATTCACAAAATAATTTTGACCGACAAGAGCAAGAAAGATTATTTAAGACATATAAAAGGCTATCTAACAAAGGAGCTTATGTTATGCTAAGTAATCATAATACTAAATTCATAAGAGAATTATATAAAGATTTTAATATTTATGTTGTTAATGTAAAAAGATTAATAAGTTCAAATTCTAAAAATAGAGGAGAAGTAGAAGAGGTTATAATAACAAATTATTAAACCTAAAATATTATGAAAAGTGAAAAAAGAGATTTTAATAAGTGAATTTCAACATTTATGAACAATTTAACACCAATTTCAGAATTTTCTGATTTTAGAAAATCATTTGAAAACGTTAATAAATTTAAAGAAGAAATTTTAATTTTAAACAAACTAATTGGTGATAAAGATATTGAAAATTCTTTCAGAAAATTAATTAGTTATAACCCCAAAATTTTAAAAGTAATTCCTTTTCTTTTAGCAACAAGAATGAATCAAATTCAAAGCTATGAAAATAGTGAAAATATAGTATATGATTTTGATTCATTAACTAACAGTATTGATGAATATGTAAGATTTATGAAAATTTCCGGTTTATTTGATTTAATTCAAAATAAACTATTCAATAGCATATTTGACTATCTTTTAGGCGTCGAAGTTGGCCTTGACTCTAATGCTAGAAAAAATCGTAATGGAAAAATTGCAGAAGATTTTGTTGAGTCTTATTTGAATTCAATTGATTTAATTGAAAATGTAGATTATTTTAAACAGATGACAACTTCAGAAATTTAGGATAAATTTAAAATAAATCTAAGTCAAATATCAAATAACAATATTGCTAACAAAAAATTTGATTTTGTAGTTAAAAGAAACAACAACATTTTTGCCATTGAAGTGAATTTTTTTAGAGCGGGTGGCTCTAAATTAAACGAAATTGCACGAAGTTATAAACAATTAGCAATTGAAACTCAAAACATTCCTAATTTCAAATTTATTTGAATAACCGATGGTATGGGCTGAAAAACCGCTAGAAATAATTTAAGAGAAACTTATGACAGTTTAAATGATTTGGTTAATTTTATAGATCTTAAAAACGGGATATTTGATAAATATTTTAAAAAATAAAAATACTAAAATACTATTTAGAAATATAATTTACAATTACTTAATAAAAATCTATTAGCACAAATCTCATAATATATTCTTTTAATTCTTATATGCCATTAATTTAAAAAAATAGTATCAAAATACTATAAGTCTATTATTATAAAATTTAAGGTTAATTATTTTATATTTGTAAATTCCTTGAAAAATTCAAAGAATTTATTGAAATTTACATAAATTTATTTTACTAACTAGATTATATTTTTAATAAAAAAGTAACTTTTTTAATGCGAAGTTATTTTTTTTATTAAAATAAGGGGATTTTGATCCAAAAATATAAAATATTTTAAATTATTTATTATAATTTTTATTCGTAAAAATTATAATTCGAATTTACTCTTAAAATAAGAACAATATCAATTTTATTCCAATAAAATACTATTTAAATAATACAAATGAAAATTAAATTTACTTAATTTTTGAATAAAAATCATAATAAAAATAAGGAATAAATATGAAAATCAAAAGAAATAAATGACTAGCTATGTTGCCTTTAGCTACTTTTGCACTACCTTTAATAGCTGCATCATGTACTGATAATAAAGCAAAATCGACGGAATCTGCTCCTGAAACAAGACAAATTTTAGAAAATCCTGAATATTTTAACAAAAATAAGGAGTTAGTAAAATTAGCTCTAAATAACTTTATCAAGCCGCTAAAGGGTGAAAATGAAGAAAAATACAATGAATTTGTTGAATTAATTAAAAATATGAATGAAAATTCAGATGTTAAAAAGATTTTAAATTATTATTCTTCTGAATATGAAAATTTAATTTCAAGTCTTAACAAAAGTAATTTATCAAAAAAATTAAAAAGCGAAACAGAAGCTGTCACATCATTCGGAGATATGTACAAAATTAAGAAAGAAATTAAAGCATTTGATGACAAAATTGAAGAACTTAAGAAATACTTAGCAGATAATTATTCATTAAAGGACTATGAAAGTCAATTAAAAGAAGCTGATAATCAAGAAAAAATAAATAAAATTAAAGAAGATGCCAAAGAATCTATTACACTACAAAATATAAAAGTCAACGATAAAAAATTTATATTTAATTTTAAAAATAGGGAATTAATTGAAGGTGATGAAATACAAATTATTCTTTATATAGTTAACCAAAAGGAAAATAAAAGACTTATTAGTATTGGAAAAAAGGTAAAAATTACTGAAAATATGAAAACCTACACAGCTCCATTTCGTAAACTTGGAACAAACAAAGAATTAAAAATTCATTTTTTAGGAGCAAAAGTAACTAGTGCTAACGGAAAAAAATATTATTGAGTTCCGGGTTTTGATTTAGAAAAATATGTTTCCTATGCTAAGAATAAAGAAAACTTTAAAATAAACGAAGGCGATGAAAGTTTAAAATATCAGATAGATTTATAAATAAATAAAAATCATTCACACAACTTAAATGGTGAATTGATTTTTTTAATATTTAATTTTGCATAAATAACTTACTGAGTTGACCAATCGATTGGAATTTTATTAAGTTCTTGTAATTTTTTATTAATTTTCTCAAAAATTTTTGAACCACTGAAACCGGCATGTACACCAAGTGGTGAAGGATGAGAAGTGGAAAAAATAATTTGATTATTGAGATCAAGATTTTTAATAAAATTTTTAGCATAGTTTCCTAATACCAAATAAATTATTTGACTGTAGGTTTGATTAAGTTCTGATAGTAGATTTAAAGTAAATATCTCCCAACCAATATTTTTATGGGCTAATGTTTTACCGATTTCATTTGTTAAAATACTATTAAGTAATAATACTCCTTGATCTTTTCAATAATATAGATTATTAGATTTAAAACTACATTTTGGGTATGAATTTTTAATTTCCTTAAAAATATTCATCAAAGACGCAGGAGTTTTTTGTTCATTAGAAGAAAAGCAAAGTCCATCAGCAACATCTTTACCAGGATAAGGATCTTGACCAATAATAATTACCTTCAAATTATCAAAATCAAAATTCTTCATCGCAAAAAAAATATGCTTTTTTGCTGGGGTAATATTCTTGCTATTTGTTAAATGTTTAATTATTTTTTTAAAATAATCTTGGGTTTTTTGACGATTAAAAAAATCAACAAAGTTAAACTTCATGTGTGACTTTCTTTTTGCCTTCAAACTGATATTCTAATAAATATAATTTGCCATCTTGAAAGTCAATGGCAAGAGGTGTTTTAATTTTTTCTTTTGAAGCACGATAAATTTTTAGACGCTTGTTATTATACATAATGAAAGCACCAGGTTGATCATT
Organism: [Mycoplasma] phocae; assembly: GCF_003332325.1. NCBI lineage: Bacteria > Bacillati > Mycoplasmatota > Mycoplasmoidales > Metamycoplasmataceae > Metamycoplasma > [Mycoplasma] phocae. The sequence goes on from NZ_CP029295.1 coordinate 689,155, forward strand.
AAATGCTCTAATTTTATTTAAAGCCTCTTGACGACTGTTATGGTTAAATAGTTCGGCGTCCTCGTTTTGAATTTTAGGAGCAAGTGTAACTTTTGTTTCATCTTGAATTTCTCTTGTAAAATTGCCATTAAAAATTTCAATTAATCACTGATCAATATTAGCAACAGTAATATCTGCTAATTTATCAAATAATTCTAAGGCAGTGTCAGTTTCTTTAATTTCAATCGATGCTTTTTTTAGCATATCACCAGCATCCATTTTAGACACCATTTCAATCAATGTTATTCCAGTAATTTTATCATCATTTAATAGTGCATATTGAATTGGTGATGCGCCACGATATTTTTCTAAAAGACTCCCATGAACATTTAGCGGCAAACATTTTGGTAAGCTTAAAATACTATCGGGAATAAATTGACCAAAAGCTGCGGTTATAAAGAAATCAAATTCCACTTGTTTAAGGTTGTCGAGAATTTCACCGATTTTATTAGGTTGATATAGAGTAATATTAAATTCTTGAGCTAATTTTGCAACTTCTGTAATAATTGGTTTTTTATTTCTATCTGTTTTTTTATTAGGTTGACTAATTAGACAAATTATTTCAAAGTTCTTATTATTAATTAAACTTCTAAAAACTTTGGTAGAAAACTTGCCCGTACCTGCTAAAACTAATCTTATTTTATTCATCATATTAAAATTATAACTTAAGTTTATTTTCTTTATGGTTGAATAATCTAATGTAATTAGGAATATGTTTAATTACAATAGCGATTGAAGCAATAATTAAAATTATCGTGTGGATTGGATAAATTGTATTTTCTTGCAAAAAAGATAGGGTCGAATTTGAATATATTGAAGGAACAAAACCTAAAAATGGAACAGTTGCTGATGTTATTGTAGATGCTAAAGAAACGTATTTTGAGACTAAAACAATAAAAACAAATACCATGGCATAGATTGTAAAAATCATAAAATCAAAGGCAAAAATCATGCCAATAAAACACGATACTCCCTTACCACCCTTAAGATTATGAAAAATTGGAAAAATATGACCAATAACTGCTCCAAGGCCAGCAATCATTGGAATAATATAAATATTTTTAGTCAATGCTTTGAGAGTAAATGCAAGCATAATTACAAGATAACTTTTTAAAAAATCTAAGATAAAAACTAAAGCCCCAAATTTTAATCCCATTACTCGCATAGCGTTTGTTGCACCCGCGTTATTTGATCCTTCTTTTCTTAAATCTTTCCCCTTTAATTTTGAAATTATAATTCCAAAACTAATCGATCCAACTAAATATCCAATTAATAAAAATGTCAGGTTTATTGAAATATAATTTATTTTAAACATAGAAAAAATCATATATTAAAAAATTGCTTTTTTCAAGAAAAGCAATTATTATTTTTATAAAATTCAAGGGTTTTGTCTATTTAATTAGCATTTCTGCTTGATTTTCAGCAAGAATTTCGCCGTTAGATAAAATATCATAAGAGAAACTAATTAAATTCGAAGAAATCTGAACATCCTTTAAATAAAAATCTAAATCCACTCCTTCATTTTCATTAAGCATGAGTTTATTTGGAATTCTTCGATGTTTTCTTAAATAAAGTTTTTGTGCTGCATATGCCAAGTGAATATTTGAATGAGAAATTTTAGCTTCACAACTAAAATTTTTTTCATCGGTAAAATTAATAACAATAAATTCGTCTTCAGTTTTTTCAGTATAGTCAACATATTCAGTTTCAAAAACATTTTCAATTTCATCATCGCCATTAAGAGATTTAGTCATTAATCTATATTTTAATTGCATCTTTTAATCTCTTCATTACTAATTCTTCACCAAATAAATATATTGCTTTAGCAAGTTCAGGGCCATGCTCTTCGAAAGTTGTTGCCTTTCGAATTGGCATAAACAAATCTTTACCTTTAACATTACAAATATCTTTTGTTTTATTAATAGCCATTTGGATGTTATCAATAGTAAATGATAATGAACTTAGTAAATTGTAAAAAACTTTTATAACTTCAAGCGACTGAATATTAATTTCATATGAATTTTTAGGTTCTAAATAAATTTTTAAATTATTTTTTAATTCTAAAAGTGTTGCCGCAGATTGTTTATATGTTTCTACAAAAATTTCATTTCAAGCTTTATCTTTTGGTGACTTAATAAGTGAAATTAGTTCCTCATTTGTCACATTTTTCATATATTGTTTTGAGAACCATTCCATTTTTACAATATCAAATTTTGAAGGACTTTTACTCAATCTAGTTGGATCAAATTTTTCAATAGCCTCAGTTTTATTCATTACTTCAGTTTTGTCAGCTGCTGTTCAACCAAGCAACATTAAAAAATTAAAGATAGCATCTGGACGATATCCTTCATTTTTATAATCTTCAATGAATTGTTTAACGCTATTGTCACGTTTTGATAATTTTTTACCTTCCATATTAGTAATAATTGTTAAGTGTCCAAATTGAGGCATCTCTCAATTAAAGGCCTGATAGATGGCGATTTGTTTTGGAGTATTAGTTATGTGCTCTTCGCCTCTTAAAACGTGTGAAATTTCCATTTGATGATCATCAATTACAACAGCGAAATTATAAGTGGGATAACCATCACTTTTAATAATAACAAAATCACCAATATCATCACTATTAACAGCAATTTCATCGCGAACTAAATCATTTCATTTATAAATAGTGTTTTTAGGAAGTCTTAAACGAATTGAGTATTCTTTATTAGCATCTCTTCGCACTTTTTCTTCATTAGAAATTTTTAATCAATTGGGATCGTAACGAAATGAAGCAATTTTAGCATCTTCTGATTCCTGACGTTGTTGTTGAAGCTCTTCAGCACTATCATAGGCTTTATAAGCGAGATTATTTTCAATTAATTGGTTGGCCATATTATGATAAATTGCTAGCTTTTCACTTTGACGATATGCTCCATATTTTGGATTTGGCTGAAGAGGGCTTTCATCTGGAATAATGCCGAGTCATGCTAAATTATTAAGTTGACTAGCCTCGCCACCTTCAACATTTCTAGAAACATCAGTATCTTCTAATCTAAAGACAAAATCACCACCAAAGTGTTTGGCAAATAAATAATTAAATAGTGCTGTTCTAGCACCACCTATATGTAAATATCCAGTTGGACTAGGTGCATATCTTGTTCTTATTCTATTATTTTTTTTCATAGGTACCTCATTTTATTAACTATCTTCAAAAATTACAACAATTGGATCAGTGGCATCTTTTCAAAAATAATTACTACGCCCAGAAATGATTCCGGGAAAATATGGCAATGGAGCTTCTTCGGGTGGATAATTAGAAGGATAACCACGACCATTTGATTGACGAATTAATCCTAAAGTTGACGGATCAGTTATTTCCTTTCTTGCATTTGGAGCAGCTTCATTAGTTTTTAAAATTCAATATAAAACTAAGAAAAGTGCCTTGGGATTATTGCTATGTTTACTGTAGCTGCGGTAAGAAGAAGCATATGGAAAAAAATGCTCGAATTCTGCTCACGTGAATGAAAATATACGATAATCATATCTTGTTGACAAATTATCTAATTCTAAAAAATTAAAGTTATCTTTGAGTTTATATTTGTGACCTTCTTCAAAACTATTATTAACATCAAAATCATGAATTGGTTTTCCCAATTTTTCATCTTCAGTTGGTATTGGAAGTCCTTTATTTGATAATTTGTATATAAAGCTACCATCAACTTCACGAATTGGTTCACTTTTACTATCTAATTCAATCTCATAAAGTTGTGGCTTGTCATCATTACGTTTTTTTCCTGGTTCATATCGATAAATTGGTTTTCCATCATTATCATACTTAAATTTTCTTAATTGATAGAATTTATCATCTTTATGAATGGGGTTACTGGTTCGATAGTTGAAAGAATTAAATGACGAAGCTGAACCTTTGACGTGATATCCTTGTTTTTCAAATAAATCAAGTGATTCTTGATTAAGTTTAATAGCAGGACGTCCAACTTCGCAGCTTGCTAAAATTAGAGGAATAGAAATAAACGCCGGTGTTAATGCAATCCCTAATTTAAATTTACGGTTTTTTTGTTTTTTATTCATATTATAGAATTATACCTAATTTTTTGTTGTTCACATGAAGCTACTTTTAAAGGTTTTCTTATTTTTTTATTAAATATGCAGAAAAAAAATCATTATCATAAAAAATTTAAGTATGTGAATCGGAAAACAAATTGATATAAAAGATTGTGGAATTTATGTGTTACAGGCCTTTTTCAAAAAATACTATGAAAAAACATGCGATATAAATTATTTAAAAGTTAATGCGAGATACAATGAAAATGGAATTTCATTATTTTCGTTTAAAGAATTAGGTCAAAAAATCGGACTTAAGGTAGACATTTTAGAAGGTGATTTTTGTTCATTACTTAAACTTAAAATGAATGAAGAATACGCCACTATTCTAAATTTAGAACAAGGGCAACATTATGTCATAATTGAGAATAAATCTAAAAAAGGATTTTGGATTAATGATTCAGTTAAGGGTAGATATTTCTTAGAAAATAATGAATTTGAGCAATACTATAATAATTTTATTATCATAATAAAAAGAAATGAAGATGATAGTTTATTTCAAAAAAAATTAATACCCAAACAAAGCTATTCATTACCAATCAAATATGAATATCAAAAATGAATTACTATTTTTTTACTATCAATATTAATTCAAATATTGGCCTTTATTGGAAGTTTTTATTCAAAATACATTTTCGAAGCTCTTTTTAGTGGAAAACAACAAAATAAATTTTTAATAATATTTATTATTTTTATTTGAATTCTAGTATTGCGGTTTCTACTAAGTTGAATGAATAGCATTATGAAATTCAGAATTAGTTCAACTTATGAAAAAAATATTTATGATAAATTACATCAACATATTAGTAAAGCATCACAAATACAACTAGATAAAATAAATCAAAACGAATTTTTATCCACCATTAATTTAATTCCGCAAATCGCGCAGTATAAAACAAATCTAATTATCTTTTCGCTAAACAATATTATTATTTTTGTATCATCAAGTATTATATTAGGAATTTTAAATCGAGTAATTTTATACATTTCACTTACATATTGTTTAATTACTTTTTTCATATCATTATTTTGCTTTCAAAAAATAAAAAATAATTACAGTAAATTATTAGTAAACAAAATTCAACAAATTCAAAATCTTAATAATGTGTTTCTTAACTGAAATAATCGAAATAATGAAAAATATATATTATGAAAATATCAAGAATTTAGAAAAATACTTAACAATTCCCAAGAACTGCAGTTATTAATTTTTAAAATTGATACAAATATTAATATTTTCAATGACTTTTTATTTAGTTTAATTCAAATGTTCATTCTTTACTATGGTGCCACACTGTTTATTAAACAAAGCATTAGCATAGCCAATTTATCATTAATATCAACAATATTTACTTTGCTTAACTCTCCAACTAAAAATATGTCAAATCTAATAAGTGGTGTTTCAATTAATAAAATTGGAATTCTAAAATTAAATTTTTTACTTGGTCTAAATTTGGAAATGAGAAACTTAGAAAATAAAGTTAGCTATTCAGAAATCAAAAATATTAAGTTTGAAAATTTATATTTTAGTTATGGGACTATTCCTATATTTGAAAATTGAAATTATGAAATTACTAACCATACTCATCTTATTGGTAGCAATGGATCGGGGAAATCAACATTACTAAAAATTCTTTGACAATTGTATGTTCCGGATTCTGGTGAAATAATGATAAATGGACTTAGCACCAAAAATATAAATATCAATCAATTAAGAAATGATATTTATTTAAATAATAATCTCGAATATTTTGATAATGATAATTTGTTAAATATAATCACCCAAAACGATGAAAATAAAGTAAAAATTTTTATTGAATCATATAAAAAATATAATCTTGAAGAAATATTTAGATTTTTTAAATTACATCTCGGATATAAAGTTGAAAACTATGGAACAAATTTGTCAAGTGGCCAAAGACAATTTATTTCAATTATGCGACTATTTTGTAATAAATATAAAATTATTTGCTTAGATGAAATATTTGAAAACTTTTCAGAAGAACATTTTTTAAAAATTAGCGATAAATTAAGACAATTTCAAAATAATTGTATATTTATAGAAATTAGCCATGTCAATCGATTTGTAATCAAAAACCTTTATAATAAATTAATTTTTTAGTAAAAAGATTTTCCTAATTTTTACAAATAAAAAAATATTATTTATAATATACAAATATGAATAAATTGATGTTTAAAAATAGGAGTTTTTACCGGTTCAATTTTCTTGAAGAATTTACTAAGATTTTAGAAGAAGCTAAACTCGAATTTTTATCCAAAAAAGATTTGCATGTAGACGTACTTTTTGTCACTCGATGAAAAATGAAAAAACTAAATAATCTATATCGACAAAAGAATTATACAACTGACATTTTAAGTTTTCCGTTTAATGAAAATAATGAATTAGATTTCTTAGAAGAAAAAGAATTGGGACAAATTATTATCTCCCCCTGAAAAATAAAAAAACAAGCCAAAAAATTCAATCACAGTTTAAAAAGAGAATTCTGCTATATATTTGCCCATGGTATTGCACACCTCTTTGGCTTCGATCATATAACTGAAGAAGAGGCAAAGATAATGAATTCACATGTTGATAGAATCATGGAAAAATTAAAAATAAATAGAATAAATAATAAAAGCGAGGAATAATTATGAAGAAAGTTTGTATTGTATCTTTAATTGGAAGACCAAATGTGGGTAAGAGCACTATTTTAAATACATTGCTCAACTATGATCTCTCAATTGTTAGCAAAATAGCACAAACAACAAGAGATCAAATTCGTGGAATATATAATGATGATGATTATCAATTAATCTTTATTGACACACCAGGAATTCACAAAGCAGAACATTTAATATCAGAAAAATTAAATAGTAAATCATATGCTAGTTTTAATGAAGCTGATTTACTACTATTTGTTACTCCGGCCAACGAAGAAATTGGAAAGGGTGACAAATTCATTATTGATAAAATAAATAATGAAAAAATCACAAATAAAATTGCCATTATATCAAAAATTGACTTAGAAAATAATATGGAAAAATTAGGTCAAAAAGCTATGCAACTTAAAGACTTAGGGTTTAATAAAATACTTGGAGTTGGTAAAACATACACCAACACTTATAATGATTTGATTAACGAAATTAAAAAATTTGCATATGACTCAGAGCCTTTGTATGATGAAGATCAATTAAGTGATTCATCACTTCGTTTTATGGCAAAAGAAATTATTCGTGAAAGTGCTATTAAAAATTTATATGAAGAACTGCCACACTCAATAGCTGTAGAAATTGATGAATTCAGAGAACCAAAAAATGAAAATGGTACATGTGTGATTAACGCCACCATTTATGTTAAAAAAGAATCACAAAAAGCAATCGTTGTTGGTAAGGGTGGATCACTTATCAAAAAAATATCAATGATTTCTAGAAAGAAAATGGAAGAACTTTTCGGCAACAAAATATATTTAGCAATACGAGTTAAATTAAATGAGAATTGGGTTGATAATGAAAATAAAATTACTAAATTAGGCTATTAATGAAAAAATATTCAGCAATAAATCATAAACTTAAAATAATATTGATTTCTATTTTATCAGTTATTATGTTTGTGATTTTTGTATCAATCTTATCAATTAAAGTTTTATCGCCTTTTAAAGTAAGTATCTACAATTATGAATCGTATCTAAATACTAAAACTATTACAAGCCTAAAACAAAAATATTCATACCATGCCTTTACCAATTTAGATGAACTAACAAGAGCAATTAATAATAAAAAAGCAGTTGCTGGAGTTGGCAGTGATTATCAAATAGCTCAATTAATAGTGGAAAAAAAATTAAGAAAAATTAATTTTTCAAAAGTCTTTGGGATAAATTTCAAAAACGATGAAGAAGTATTAGCTCGCTATCCACAAATTTTAAAAAATAATTTTAATATTTTCAACGATTGAATCATTGCGGAAATTAAGAAAAAAAATCCGGATAATATTATTCAAGAAAATTGGGATAAAATTTCATATTCAAGTTTTATACCTTTCATTTATTACAATGAAAAAAATGAAATAATTGGCTTTGAAATCGATGGAAAACCCGGGATTGACAATTATTTTCAATTTCTAATTCCTTATTTTATTTTGGATAAAATGATTGTTTATAACATTGACAAAGAAAAAAATGAAACTACTGATAGGACAAATGTCAAAGAAGGAGTTTCTTTTGACGATGTAAATAATCAAAGGACTTGATTTGATATTCTAAAAACTCTAACAAGTAAATATAAAACTCCGAGAGTTTATTGAACAAATTGATTTCAAGATAATGCGATGTTAGGTCAATTCTATGCCTATGAAAATGGCGACCTATCACAAAAAAATGGTGAATTGTGAAAAGATCTAGATAAAGATAATTATAAATATATTATGAACTCATTTTTAGACCTAGTTAAAAATGGAACAGGCCACAGTATAAAAAATTCTAATTACAATAAATTAGTAACTGATGGTCAAGAACTAGTGAGCACAATTATTGAACCAAAAAATGGAAAAGCTGATATTTCAATTATGTACAATGGTGATGCTCTTGACGCCTATTATGGCGAAGATAATTTTGAAAGATTAGGACCAAATCCACACGTTTCATTTATCAGACCACAAAATTCATACATGAACATTGACGCCTGAATTGTATCGCGCGACACTGATGATAATGAATTAGATGCCTTACTTGAAACATTAAATGAAATATTATTCAAAAATGCTGTGAGCACACAAGATGAAATAACACAGTTATATTTAGAAGAAGTTTATTCATTAATTAGTGAAAAAAAAGAAGATAGTCAAAACTATATAACTCAAAATTTATTTAAAGATAATGAAATGAAAATTGCAAAAAATGCTTCAGAAATTAGTGAAGAATTTTATAAAAAATATTATGACGAATTCAAGGAAGCATTTGCTAGTCAAAATTTACCATTTATTGAAAATTTTGATGTTATAAACTATACACCAGCTTATGAATACACAAATGCTTTTTTAAAGGAATGATATTTTCTTGATGAAAATAAAAAACCAAATTTAGAAGCAATTAAAATATTTAATGCTGGGCAAGACCCAGATACTAGTTATCGAACTTATCAACCAATTCATTTGGGATTAAGAACTAACATTATAGATTATTATTATGAAACAACAAAATCGTAGTTGTAGACAGGATTACACATGGAAAGTAAAATGAAAAAAAATAACAATTCTCAAGATATTCCCATCATTGAGCTTGTTAATATTGTAAAAGAATATGATGAAAAAACAGTTTTAGACAATGTTAATTTATCGATTAATAAAGGGGAATTTATTACCTTGTTAGGGCCTTCAGGTTCTGGAAAAACCACTATTTTAAGAATTATTGGTGGATTTGAATGAGTAACCAGAGGTGAAGTTAAATTTGATGGAAAAGATATTAAAGACTTAAGCCCACACAAAAGAGATGTTTCAACAATTTTTCAGGATTATGCACTTTTTCCGCATTTAAATGTTGAAAACAATATTAAATATGGTTTAAGATTGAAAAGAATTCCACGGGAAAATATTCCTAAATCATTTTCTAATAAATTAAAATTACAACAAAAGAAATGAGCTAAAAAAGCTCAAACCGAGATGAAAAACCTTGATAAAACTATGGAACAATATGAAGGTTTTCTTGAGAGCAATAAATTATCTGATAAAAAGAAAGATAAATATCAATCATGAATCGATGATATGGACTTCAAATATTCATATTGAGAAAATTTTGTTGATCTAAAAACTGAATCATTTGAAAAAAGGTATCTAACAAGACCAATCACTAATGAAGAGATGGATAAAGAAGTTAAACAAATTATGAAACTTGTAGGTCTTGAAGGAAATGAAAAGAAAAATGTTAATTTCTTGTCAGGTGGTATGAAACAAAGAGTAGCACTAGCTAGATCATTAGTTATTGAACCTAAAATTCTTTTATTAGATGAACCATTGAGTGCTCTTGATGCTAAAATTAGAGAAAAAATGCAAAGCTTATTACGAGATATTCAAAGAAAGCTAAAACTTACCTTTATTTTTGTAACTCACGATCGGAATGAAGCATTGGAGTTGAGTGATAGAATTGCCGTAATTAGAGACGGTAAAGTAGAACAATTCACAACACCGCACGAGCTATATGATTATCCTATTAATAAATGAGTTGCTAATTTTATTGGAAATTCAAACTTTTTTGATGGTCAATTTTTAAAAGCTAATAAAGTAAAATTTATGAATAAAACTTACGAAACTATTCATGATGAATTTCAAGAAAATGAAGATGTTGACGTATTAATAAGACCGGAAGATATTACAATAACAAGATCTAAAAACAATGCCAAATTGTCCGGAACCATTGTCAAATCAACATATGGTGGTAGTTACTATACCTATGAAATTAAAGTTAAGGATAAAGTGATTGTTGTTGAAACATCAACTAAACACGAAGTTGATAAAGATGTATATCTAAATTGAAGTGTTGATGCAATCCATTTAATGAAAAAAGATCTTAAGCTAAAAGCTGAAGAAGAATCGGATGGTATTACTGATGAAAATATCTAACTTAGCAAAAACAAAAAAAAGAAAATTTAATTTTCTAAATGGAATGAGTAAGTTTCAATTAACAGTATTAATTCCTTATTTAATTTTTGCAATTCTGTTTATTATTTTGCCGATGATTTTAATATTTATTTATGCTTTAAAGCCAATTGATGATCAAACAAAATTAGAAAATTGAGAAATTGTGGCTAAACCGTCAACTTGATTAATTATTCTCAGATCTTTATGAACTGGTTTAATTGCTGCAACATTATCATTAGCTATTGGTTTTCCATATGCATATATTGTTGCTAAATCAAGGTCAGTAATTTTCAAAACATTGGCACTAAGTTTAATTCTAAGTCCTCTTGCTATTTTTACAATTTCAAAAGCACTAGCTGTCAGAGGTTTATTTTCAGCAATATTTGATGAAAATCATTTAAACAATAATGCCTTCATCATTTTTGGAATGATTTACTTATTCCTACCATTTATGATTATGCCTTTATATCAAGTGTTAAAGGACATGCCAAAAAATATTTTAGAAGCCTCAGAAGATCTTGGATATTCTAAATTTAGAACCTTATTTAAAGTCATTTTGCCATACTGTTCTAGAGCAATTTTAAGTGGGTTTGGAATTGTGCTAATGATAGCGGCAACTTCAATTATTATTTCAGATAAACTTCTTCCAAATGGTAGTCAAAAACAACTTATTGGAAATCTTATAAATCAATTTGCTAATACAGCAAACCCATTTGATTTAGCTAATGCTTCATCACTAGTTATTATTACTCTTTTGGTACTACTAACAATTTATGGATTTATTTACGGAATCCCATACATTATTGCTAAAAGAAAACAAGGAGGGGTATATGAGTAAATTTAAAAGTTTTTTAAAACATTCATATATTATTGCAATTCTCGCATGTCTATATATCCCGATTATTTTTGGGACAATTTATAGCTTCAACGCCCCTTCTGATAAAGGGATATTCTCAGTAACAACTTGAAATAGATTCTCATATGCAGCCTATGTTGAACTATTTTCAAAATCACATGCGCTAGCTTTTATTAATTCATTTTTACTAGGACTTGCAACTTCAATTCTAGTAATTACACTTTCATTAATTACAGTGTTTTCCCTATGAAGACACAAAAACAAAACAGCGAGAACTTTTGTTCAATCAACATCGAACGTTCCATTAATTAACCCTGATGTTATTACCGGACTAACTCTTGCTATTGTTTTAAACCTAATTTTCTTAGGAACACTTAAAGCAACTAATGAAGGATTTTTTAGAGCAATTATTGGTCATACAGTTATGACATTACCTTATGGAATTTTGATTATGTTGCCAAAAAGTGACAAATTCTCAAAGAGCATTTTTGAATCAAGTCAAGACCTTGGGTATTCAAAAATTAAAACTTGATTTAAAACTTATTTTGTTTACATGTTAGGATCAATTGGTTTTACTTTCGTTATTACAATTGCTTTATCATTTGATGATTTTATTATAACTAGAATTGTTTCTAACACAGAGACTTTAGGAACACAATTGTATGAAGGTCAATTTCAAGCTTGATCACTTGGAATTGGCGCCATATCTCTTTTAGTGGTAATTTTGGCAAATACAATTTACATCGCCACAAAGGGATCAAGAATTGTTAAAATGAAAAAATTAACTCAACTAACATTGAAGGAAAATGCAAAAAAGCATTTAAATAGGTAATTGAAATTGAGAACACGTGTATGAAAAATTATTCTTTCTGGATTTTTTATAATTCTAACTTTTTTTGCTTTAATCGCAGCTATTGCAATTAAATTTGACAATCAATATCGCCCAAGCGTTTATAACTACGAATCTTATTTATCACCGAAAGTAATTGGTAAACTTAAAGAAAAATACAATTACAAAGTATTTAAGGAAATCAGTGAATTTACTCAAGCATTAACACAAGATAAAGCCATTGCTGGAGTAGGAAGTGATTTTCAAGCTGCTCAACTAATTATTGACCAAAAAATTAAAAAAATTAATTTTGAAAAAATTTACGGACCGGGAGCACAAAATTGAGAAACGCGAAAACAATACTATACTAAAAATGTTGTCGCCCATCTTGAAGCTTTTGACGCCATCATTTTAAACACACTAATAAATTTAGAATCCGAAAAAAAATTAGACCGCTACAAATACCACATTATTAGGGACCAAAATAACAAAGCTATTGGCTACAGCTCTGTGCCGGGTTCACAAACACCAGATCACTTTTATGAATATGTTTTACCATACTTCATTCAAGACAAAGGTATTGGATACAACATTAATAAAGAAACTCGACCAAATTTGGAAATTGACAAAGTTTTAAATGAATTGGATGACAAAAGCCAAAAATTAAGTTGAGAAGAAATTTTTGTTAGTTTGCAATCAGCAAATTACAAGCATTTCGGATGAACTAACGCCTTTGTTGATAATCTTATGATTGGAGCAATGACTTATGGCGATAATTGAATGGATGTATTCACCAAAGTTATTAACTCAAAAAGAGTATTTGATTTTAATGATGATAACTATCGCCTAGCCATTGACTCATTTATCAAATTTGTCGAAAAAGCAACTGGTAGCAGTATAAAAAATGCCAAATATAATTATTTAAGTGGTGATGGTCTTGAACTTCTAAATCATTTAATTGAACCTAAGGTTGGAAGATCAGATGCTGTTATTATCTACAACGGTGATGCTCTTGACGCCTATTATTCAAACGACAACTTTTCAAATGTTGAAGAAGGAAAAATAAAATTTATTCGCCCTAAAACTAACTATTTATTGATGGACAATTGAATTTTATCAAAGGCACTAACTGATAAAGAATCTGATGAATTTTTAGAAACCATCGGATCATTAATTTACAAACAAACACCTTCAAAAGAAAATAAAGATCAAAAAATTGAACCAATTAGCACTGATATAAAAATTCTTGAACAATCATTTTTTACCGAATTAAAAGATGAGTATTTAGGAGATGAAAATCTCATTAAAATTCAAAAAGCTAATTTAAGTAAAAAATTAGATGAACTTGAAGGGAAAGATCAAAAAGAATTATCACAAGCATTTCTTGAATCAGATAATGAAGAATTAAAATCAACCCTATTTCAACCAAATGCTAGTTGAGATCAAATTAAGCAATGAATTTTATCTAAATTTGATGAATTTATTCAAAACCCTGAACTAGAAAAAAATTATGAGTGATTGCTAGTTATTCGTAACTTTTTTGATGATTCGGATCTTGCTTTTTCCGAAACCTTAACTGAATTATTCACAGAAACAGCCATTGGGGATATTTCAAACTTCGATTATGTTTCTTACACACCAACTAACATCGCAACATATAACTTTATATTAAAATGATATTTTGCAAATGATGAAGAAGCTATTAAAATATACGAACAACCCGACTCAGATGATTCATATAGTTTATTTCCATATCCAATAATTGATAATAATTTAAGAACAAAGATTTCAAGTTATTACTTTGAAGCAACCAAATCATAAAAGACAAAAATATATTAATCATATATAATTAATAATTAAGGAGATAATATGACAATAAAACAGTTATTTTTAGAAAAAGAACAATTAAAAAATAATACTGATTATCAATTTGAAGGATGAGTAGTATCAAACCGTGGTAACGACAATATTCGTTTTATTACGCTAAATGATGGAAGTACTATTGACAATTTGCAACTAGTAATTAAGGGTAATATAATTAAGGAAAAATTAATTGATGAAATTTCACTTGGTTCTTCTTTAAGAGTTCAAGGAAAGCTAAACCTAACTCCGAAAGCTCAACAAGAATTTGAACTTGTGATTGAGACATTAGATGTAATTGGAAAAGTAGACGAAGATTTTCCAATTCAAAAAAAAGAAACTTCAATTGAATTTTTGAGAGAAATTCCTCACTTAAGAAATCGTACAAGATTATTTAAAGCTATTACCTTAATTAGAAACTCATTATTATTTGAAATCCATAAATATTTTCAAGAACATGATTTTATTAATTTTGCTGCACCAATTATTACATCAAATGATGGCGAAGGAGCCGGAGAAACATTGCTTGTTGATGATGAAAGTAAAAATTATTTTTTCAAACAAAAAGCATTTTTGGGCGTTACTGGACAACTTCATGGTGAATCATATGCTCAAGCATTTAAAAAAATCTACACTTTTGCCCCAACTTTTCGAGCAGAAAATTCCCATACATCACGTCATCTAGCAGAATTTTGAATGATTGAGCCGGAAATGGCGTTCTTTGATCTTAATCAAACAGTTTTATTTGCTGATGATCTACTAAAAACCGTAATTAAAAACACGCTTAAAAATTATCCAGCCGAAATGAAATTTTTAGATAATCTTCAAGATAATAATTTACTAAAAACTCTTGACAAATTTATTAGCACAAAACTTCAAATTATTGACTATGCTGATGCCATTAAAATTCTAGAAAAAAATAAAAATGTCTTTGAAGAAAAAGATTTATATTTCGGAGTTGATTTAGCATCTGAGCATGAAAAATTCTTATCATATGAAATTGCTAAAGGACCAGTAGCAATAATTAACTACCCTAAAGATATTAAAGCTTTTTATATGAAACAAAATGATGATAACAAAACCGTAGCGGCATTTGATTTGCTTGTTCCCGGCGTTGGTGAATTGATTGGTGGAAGTGAACGTGAAATTAATTATGACAAATTAGTCAAACGCTTGAAAGAGTTAAAAATTCCACAAGAATCATTACAATGATATTTAGATCTTAGAAGATTTGGTTATGCTCCTACAAGCGGATTTGGAATTGGATTTGAAAGACTTGTTATGTATGTAACAGGAACCGCAAATATTCGTGATGCAATTCCGTTTCCAAGAGTAGCCGGACAAATAAAGATGTAATATGAAAACTCCATTAACAATTATTGTTCCAATTTATAAACCAACTATTTCAATCGAAGATATCTTTCACCATCTAATCAAACAAAAAGACCAAAATTTTAAAATTGTAATTACTATCGATAACCCAACCGAATATGACTTAGATATTATTGCCAAACTCCAAGGCAAAATGAAGAATCGAATTAATCTAATAATTAACACGGCACATCAACATATAACTAGTGTATTAAAGCAAGCATTGGAATTTGTTAAAACTGAATATAGCTACATTTTGTATTCATACACCAAAATAAAAAGCGGATTTGTGAGAAATATTAATGAATTTATTAACTCAACCACTGAAAAACCTGACTTTATTGAAATTTTAAGTTCAGTTAAGGGAATAGCTGAACACAAATTATATCCTTCACATTTTCCCGCAAACAAAGTTATCAATTTAAATGAAAACTTTTCACCCTTTGCTTATGCAATTCCTTTTGCTTTTGCATCAATTATGAAAACTCAAATTCTTAGATCTATATGTGAAGATACTAAATTAAAAAATACTAATTTACAATATACTCCATATTACACTTTTAGCGGATTATTAGCGTCTAAAACTTTTGCTTTTATTAATACCACTTGAGTATCAGATTATAATAATGACATTCTACTTTTAAATCCTAAATCAATTGATAAAACTTGAACATTTATTAAAAGTTTTGCCGACGGATTAGATGAAAGAATTAAAATTAATTTAGAATTTGCTGAGTATCTTAACTTTAATTACTACATTGCGGGTTATTTAGGTTTGGCTAAATTTAAAAGAAAAAGTCGAAATGAAAAGTCCCTTAAAAATTTGAAAATATCTCTTTTTAACATTATTGAACAGAACAATAGCAAATGAAATGAAAAATTTAAAGATCTTAATCTTTTAAATAAAATTAATTTAAATTATTTGAAAAATTTAGTTAGTGATATTTCAACTTGAAATTTAATATTTAAAAAAATTGCATGAGATTAATCAATAGAAAAGCTAATTTTTGAATTAGATTATTATCTTCTATAATTGATCTATTAATCTTTATATCACTAGCTATCATTTCATCATTCTTGGTTTTTAACTATAAACAAGGTCAATATATTAACAAATGAAATTATTATGTATGACTTGCGCTGCTAATTTTTATGTTAAATATCTTTTGAATTATCATTCCAATTTTATTTAACGGCCAAAGCATAGGAATGATAATTTGTCGAATTAGGATTATCCCTCAAGAAAATAAAACTAAACTAAGCCGAGCTATTTTTGATAGACAAAGATTATTTGCTTTTACATGAATGATTATTTTTCTTCTATTTATTATTTTTGTTTCCCCGGAATTATTTATAAGGGCAGCCAAGATTAACAAAAATAGTGCTAAATTAGGTACACTGGAGCGAATATTCGTTCTAATTCCAACAGCACTTGCTTCCATTACCTCTTTTGCCGAAATTTTCTTAGTTATTAGTAATGTGAAAGAAAATCGAATTGGAATAAATGACAATTTTTCAAATACATTTACTGTTTGAAAAAATAGATTTGATAAAGTTGAAGAAAATGAAGAAATTAATACAATTATTAAACCAAAAATAAGAGAACTACCCAATCTTAAATATGAAAATTAAAAATGACACAAGTTTTTAATTTTTTTATTACCTTATTTACCTTTGATTACCTAGTTTTTTATTATGCAAATGTTATAATTAATGTTAGTGTTTATTTTTAGACATTATATCTCAGGAGGAAGTTATGATAAATTTAGACATTCTAAATGAACAGCAAAAGGGTGCGGTTATGTATAATGAGGGTCCGCTCAGGATTATAGCTGGAGCAGGTTCTGGAAAAACCAAGGTTTTAACTCATAAAATTGCTTATTTAATTGAAAACGAAAAAATAAAACCAAATAAAATATTAGCTCTAACCTTTTCTAACAAAGCTGCTAACGAAATGAAGCAAAGAGTATTTCAACTATTAGCTGATATGGATGTCGATGGTAATCCAACCATTTCTACATTTCATGCAATGTGTGCAAAAATTTTAAGAAGCGAAATTCACAACTTTGGTTATAACAACGATTTTCAAATTTTAGATGAGTTAGATCAAAAAGAAGTTTTAAAAATTGTATATAGTGAACTTAATATTTCAAGCACTGAATATACCTACTCTTCTATTATAAATTTCATCCAAAACAAAAAAAATGAAATTCAAAATTTTGAAGAAAAAAATAATGAAATTATTGAAGAAAATCATGATGAAATTTTTAAAACTAAAGAAATAATTTACAAACAATACCAAACCCATTTAGAGAGATCGCGTTCTCTTGATTTTGATGACCTACTTGTTTTTGTCTATAAGTTATTCTACGACCCTAAATTTAAAAAAATAGCTGCCAAATGAGGAAAAAGATTTGATTATGTTTTAATTGATGAATTTCAAGACACTAGTGTTTTACAGTATATGATTGTGAAAAAAATTGCCACAACTCCATATCTGACAATTGTTGGTGATCCCGATCAAACAATTTATTCATGAAGAAATGCAGACATAAACATCATTATGAATTTTAATAATGACTTTCCTAATGCTCTAACTATTAAACTAGAAGAAAACTATCGCTCAACAAAATCAGTTCTAAAAGCTGCTAATAATCTAATTTCTTACAATAAGCTAAGATTAGATAAAAAACTGTTTACGGAAAATGAAGAAGGTGAGGATATTGAGTTTTATTGCGGTTTTAGTGATGAAGCTGAAGCTAGATGAATTGCCAATAAAATATCAAGTTTAAAGAGAAATCGTGTTCAATTAAAGAATATTGCAATCTTGTATCGAATTAATAGTTACTCCAGAGCCATCGAAGAAGCATTAATAAGAGAAAATAGTATTTATAAAATTTTTGGATCTATTAAATTCTATCAACGCGAAGAAATTAAAGATGCTTTAGCTTATTTAAGAGTTATTCATGACGGAAGTGAAATATCATTACTTAGAATAATAAATAAGCCTTTTCGAAAAATCGGTAATGTTACCGTTGATAAACTTCTTTCATTTGCACGAAGTAAAAATATGGACTTATTTAATTGCCTTCAAAGTAATTTTGAGGAAATTCAAAGTCGATTAAAAATTTCTGTTGAAACTTTAAAAAATATTGCCGGTTTAATTAATGAAATAAGATGGGCAAAACGCGCAATTCAACAAAATTCAATTCATATTACTCTTAAAGAATTAATTTTCAATCGCATTAAATATTTTGAAGAAATTAAAAAATCAGAAGAAGAATATGAATCAAGAGTTGAAAACTTTATGAGTTTAATTGACGCAATTGAAAATTGAGAAATTAAAAATCCTAAAGGTACAATTGATGAATACTTACAGGAAATTACCTTAATTACTGATCGCGATGTTGAAGATGATGCTGTTAGCTTTGTATCATTAATGACAGTTCATAATGCAAAAGGTTTAGAGTTTGATTATGTCTTTATAGCTGGTTTAGCAGAAAATATTTTTCCACTAAGACGGGCAATTTTGCTTTCTCCACAAAAGGATTTTATATATTTAAGAAAAATAAATAAACAAGAGGAAAATCCTGAAAGTCTAGAAGAAGAAAGACGCCTTGCTTATGTTGCGATGACAAGGGCTAAAAAGAAATTGTTTCTCTCATTTTCTGTTGGTAGAAGTGGAATGATTCAAAAAAGTCGTTTCTTATCAGAAGCCGGAATTAATGAAAATAAATCAATTAAGATAGCTAATAATTTTTCAATTGCTCAAGAGAATGAAAATAATAATGATTTAATTATTGGTGATTATGTAACTCATAAGTCATACGGTAAAGGTTTAATTTTAAATATGGTAGATGATATTATCGAAGTTCAGTTTGAACTTGATAAAAAAATTAAAAAACTTGCCAAAAATCATCAAGCTATTAAAAAATGAGAAGAAGGCGAATAGTAGCAATATGCAAGAAGTTAAAATCCCTGAAAAATATGATGTTTCTTTCATTATTCTTTGGTTAATATCAATTATTTTAATTTTTGTAGCGGCGGTTTTTCTAATTTTTATTATTGCAAAAAAACGCTATGCTAAAATTCAAAACTCCGAAGGTTATATTTCATTAACTGTAGATCTCAAAAAAAGCAGAATAAAAATAAATAATGATACTGCAATAAAAAATGCTGATCCTTGATTTTTTAAAAAAACCAATTTATCAAGTGGGCAGTGAATTAAATTGTCTGATTTTTTAAATTGTTTACCGAAAGAAATAAAAGAGAAAATTGAGGGATTAATTCAAGCCAAAAAAACAGAAAAAATTCATTTTTCAATTGTGGATAATAAAATTTCGCAAATTGAATCATTTATTAAACTTCAAATTAATAATTTTGAAAATGATACTGCCAACTGTTTTTTAGAATGAAAAAATTTTAGTGTTAAGGATGAAAAAGTTTTTCAAGAAATAGCCGATGATACAGAATATCTTTTTAATAGTAAAAATAAATATTATGCGGTTGCTTTCATTTTAAACGTTGACAATATTTCAAGAGTAGAAAATTTTATGAATTTATTTAAAAAAATTTGTGCTTTCAATGAAATTTTCAACATTAAACCAATTCTCCAATGAAACAAACTCTTTTTTGTATTTCCTAGTGAAATCTTTTCCCCGAATGACGCAAGGATATCAATTGATCAAATTGTAGCTATTGCTAAACAATATGTTAAATGTTATTCACATATTGTTATATTAAACAATCAGATTCTAAATAATATTAATAACGAAAAACTAGAAATGCTATTTGACTATATCAAAATTAAATATATGGACGAAAAGCAAATTAAACTTATCGAAATTAATAATGAATTATGAGAAGAAGAGGAATTCAAAAGTTTTGAAAATGAATATAAAAATCTTGAAAATTCAATTAATGATTTATCGCTAATTGATAGTGAAGAAATTTGATTTAAAACCTTTAGCAATAAAAAAATTGTTAGCAAGAAATTAAGTTTTAGAAATAAATTTTTAAAATTAAATAACAATAATTTAAACACCACAAAAACTCTTGATATATATAAAAATTTTATTTTGAATTTTTATAGTGGTATTGATAAATATAAATCAAATAATACTCTCGTGTTTGTTGAAGATTTTATTTTGAGTTATATTGGAGCAGATAAAATTATTGCCACTAGCGAAAAGTGAAAGAATTTAATTCAAATTGTTGAATTTGGAAATTTAAATAGTAGCACTAAATTAAAAATTGCGTTGGAGAAAAAACTAAAAAATGAAAGAGTTAATCTAACATTAAAAATCAATAAAATTAATGAACCAATAATAAATCTAATTTCTCCGTGAATTAAATTCGTTTGAATTGGTAAAAATATTACCGCAAAATTAAGTGACCCAGCAACTTTACTACTACTTAATAGCTTATTCAAAAAAGCTGCTCAACACAATATTAAGATTGTATTAGAAAAACTAAATTACAAACTTTATAAAAAAGTATTGCACAAATACAAAGAAAATATTATTTATACAAATATAGATTAAGGACAAAGGACAAATATGAATAAAACATTATTAAGCGATGATTTCTATGAAGCAATCAATGGCGATTGAATTAGGGAGAATGAGATTCCAGAACATAAAAGCGTTATTGGATCATTTGAACAAATCGATGAAAAACTAAATAAACTAAAAAAATCTTTACTCACAAAATGACAAAAAGATGACTCTGAAATTGCTAATCAGCCACTACTAATTGAGATGGTAAAATTCTACAAATTATATAATGATTGAAATCAAAGAAAAATCAACGGTGTTAAACCATTAGAAAGAATTATCGACTGAATTAAAAACTTTGAATCATGAAAAGATATTGAAAGAAACTATAGTCAATTGACATACTGGGGATTTGCCACTCCCATACCGTTTGCGATTGGCACAGACTTTAAAAATAGTGAGCTTGAAATTTTATACATGTCAGATCCAATTTGCATTCTCCCTGAAAAAAGTTATTATACTGATTTAGCCAAAAAAAGCAAATTATATGAAATATGATCTAACATGGTTTTAAAACTTATGAAAAAAACCGTTGGAGCAAAAGAAGGTAGAAAACTAATTAAAGAAGCTTTAAAATGAGATGAAATGGCATCCGAATACATTTTATCAGCTGAAGAATCTGCAATTTATACTAATTTATATCACCCTAAAAAAGTTGAAGATATTGATAAAAATGTTAAAAATCTATCAGTTTCGAAAATTTTACACAAATTAGTAAATCAAGATGTTGAAACAATTATTGCTGTTAAGAACTCATTAATAAAAGATTATCAAAAACTTATTGTTGATAAAAACTTTAAACTATTTAAATCATTTTTATTAATTAACGCAATATTGCGTTTAGCTCCATATCTAGATTATAAATTTGATGAAATTGCCGGAGAATTTCAAAGATCATTAAGAGGACAAAAGAAAGCTCTAGATAAACAAAAGAAATCAATAAGTGTAGTTGTGGATTCGATTTTTGCTATGCCATTTGGAAAATATTATGGGGAAAAATACTTTGGTGAAAAAAATAAGAAAAATGTTGAATACATGGTTAAAAACATGATTCAAATTTACAAAAATAGATTAGAAAACAATGATTGATTAGGAACCCAAACCAAACATAAAGCAATTTATAAATTAAGTAAAATTGGGGTATACGTTGGATATCCTACAAAAATTGAAAGCTTTTACAATGATTTTAAAGTACTGGAATATGACGGATATAATGACCTTTTAGAAAATTATTTGAAATTTAAAGAATTATCAACAAGAAATGAATTTTCTAAATACATGAAAACTATCGATAAGGAACTTTGAGCTATGAGTCCAGCAATCGTTAACGCATATTACAGTCCAAACCAAAATAAAATTGTATTCCCTGCTGGAATTTTACAAGCTCCTTTCTACAGCGATAAACAAGGCACAAGTGCAAATTATGGTGGAATTGGAGCTGTTATTGCCCATGAAATATCACATGCATTTGATAATAATGGGGCTAACTTTGATGAAAACGGTAATATGCTAAACTGATGAACCGAATCAGATAAAAAAGAATTCCAAGAAAAAGCCAATAAAATGATTGAATTATTTGAAGGTAAAGAAATTGCTGTCGGACAATGTAATGGAAAACTTACAGTATCAGAAAATATTGCTGATGCCGGGGGATTAGCATGTGCTTTAGAAGCTGCTAAATTAGAAAAAGATTTCAATGCTAAAAAGTTTTATACAAACTTTGCTGTAATTTGAAAAATGAAATATCGCGAAGAGTTACAAAGGTTACTACTAGATATAGACGTTCACGCTCCTGCTAAACTAAGAGCTAATATTCAAATTCAAAATTCTGATGATTTCTATAAAGCTTTTGATATTACAGAAAAAGATAAAATGTATTTACCGCCAGAAAAAAGAGTAAAAATTTGATAGAAAGATGTCAACTAAAAGTTGATATTTTTTTATTTGGTAATTTAAAAATAAATATAAATTTTCAAAATGTCATTTAAAATTTTTCAAAAAATAATTTTTTTGTAGGTTATTTACATAAACAATATAATAGTTAAAGGAAGGAAATTAAATGAAAAAGAAAAATTTAAAGTGATTAATATCTTTACCTGTTGCTATTGCTGCAATACCGTTAGTAGCATTATCATGTAAAACTCGTAAGGAAAGATTGGAAGACAAAATTATAAGTGATCTTGAAAAATTAGCCAATTTAACATAATTGATTTTGTGTTAATAAAATAGCAAAAAAAATAATAAACAAAGAAATAAATAATTTAATATTTCTTAAGTTTATTATTTTTTATTAAAATTAAAAATCTTCAAATTTTCTTGTATTTATTAATGTGATAATTGACAAATATTTAGACATTACTAACTAAATTAATAGTAAATAATTTTTTTGGTTGCCATTATTAATTTTGTTTATAAACTAATGCAGTATTTCAAATATTTACAAACAAAAATATAAAAATACTATAATGTAATTACAGGTTATAAACGCTGTACACTATATTGCTAGAACACAAGTTTAAGTGCTATGTGTTAACACCAACAATGTAGGAGACTGCATTTAGCAGTATTTTTCTTTTCTTTGTTTTCAAAAAGGAGTTAATTTGAATATTTCTATTTTTTTTGATGAGTCAGGAGTTTTTGAGCCAAAAAATAATAATTTTTATATATTATCTGGATTTTTATTTTTAAACAATAATGATAAGCAATGTACAATTCGCAAATATCGAAGTGTTGAAAAAAATATTAGACATAAATTATATAGAAATAAAAGTCAAGGACTTAAAACCACATTTAAAAAGAAGGCTTCTTCATGTTACAAAAGAATGCTATAAATTTTCTATTAATATTAATCTATCCAAAATTTATAAAAGAATACTGTCACATAAACATCAGAAAGAAAGTTTTCAACATTATGCTTATTGTAGAGGTATAAAAAATTATTATTATGATTGGAAAATAAAACTAAAATATCATAGAATGATATTAAATCAATTAACTTTTGTGTAGACCAAAGACCTGAAGCAACAAGCAGAAGATACAATTTACAGACTTCGCTATTAAAGGAATTAAAAATAGAAAAATATACTGAAAATTTTGAAAATTTTTGCGAGAGTATATTTTCAAAATTAAAAACCTTAAATTTAAAATACGTAGATTCTAAATCATCAATTTTAGTTAGAGCTAGTGATATTTTAGCAAATCACATGTTTTATTATTGCAATAATAATTTAGAAGATAAAATTAAAAAACTAAGAGAAGAGCATAATTTATTTGATATTTCCTTACCTTAATTTTCATTAATAAGATCCATATTAAAATTAAATATATTAATACAATCCATTTTAAAAATTTTCTTATAATTTCAATCTAATTTTTTTATTAATAAAAATAATACTACAAATATTTTTAGTATATTTTCTTTAATTTTTTCAATAAATTCAAACAAATTAATAGTTTTTTATTAAAAATAACTTTAATAAGTTAAACACTAAAATTTAATTTATAGGTTATATATTTGAAACTCATAATAATGTTTAGTAACTAAATTTTTCAAATACATTTCTTATAGATTCTGATACATGTGTAACTTAATATTTTGCTAATCGAATTTCTAAAATCTTTTTTTAAATCCTTAGAACTTATTATTAAAATAATGGATCAATTTTTAAATATAGTTCTTTTAAAACATCACCTCATTTTTTTTACTATCTTTACAAACGAAATTACAAACACATATTTTTAAAATACATTTACTATGATTAATTTATTTAGAAAATCATTTTTTTATTAGAACATAAACTATAACTTTTTAAATAATTTGCATAAAAATTTAACACCTTAAAAGTGACTCGCTATTAGTTATGTTTTGCGAGCAATCAATTCATAAATTAAAATAAAAAACATTTTGTTAACAATTTTTAGAAGTTATTAGTTTTTTTATAAACACAAAAAATTATCTTAATTTAAACTTTTTAATAAAGTTATTAACAGTATTAACATATCTTATTATTATAATTACTTAAATTTAGTAAACACTAATATAGTAGTAATAGTTCTTTTACAATTATTTATTATTATCAACTCAAAAAGAAATATAACTAATTTTATTATTTAAAATAATTTTAAATAAAATATTTTTTTCTTAATTTATGAATTTTTTTAAAACGCGAAGACTATAATTCAATAAATAAATCTGAATTTAGGAGATGAATGAAAAAGAAAAATTTTAAATGATTAACCGCCTTATCTATAACAGCGGTTGCACTACCACTTGTGGCAGCTTCATGTGATAATATTTTTGGAAGTATTTTTGGTAATAAAGATAAAACAAGTGATTTTGAGAAGGAAAAATACCCAACTATATTTTATATTTATCTCTTAACTACTTTGCCAACGCGGAACCAATGTATTTGGGATTTGATGGAAATTTAAAGAGTTATTCTCATTTTAAAGAAACAAAAATGGTTATTAATAAATTAATTAAACAAGACTCGGAGAATAAAATTAATCTTGAAAATGGATTAGTGTTTTTAGATGATTTAGAAAATTATGTTAAAGAAAAACCTAATGCAATTGATTTTAGTCAATTTTTTACAAAATATTATGACCCAGCTCCAGGTATAAAGCATCCTTTACCGCCAACTGAAGAAGGCATAAAAATTATTGAAAAATATTCCGATTTTTTTAATTTAATAAATAATGAAACTAATAAATTATTTACTGAAAATATAGAAGATGATAGAACGGAATTAAGTAGACTTAAATTTGGTTGAAATATCTTCACAAAGGACAAGAGTATTAAATATTACAACTACTTAATTTTATTTCCCGCACAAAGTTTTTTTAATAACTTTATTAATTTCGCTATAGCGAGTCCTGAAAGCAAAAATAAGATTAAAGAAATTAAAAAGAACATAGATAAAGCTATTTTGGATAAAAGCGGACTAACAATAAAAGAAATTGAAGAAATTACCGAAAAGATTGATAATGAAATAGAAACCTTATTAAAAAATATGAATGCTAATTAAATGTTTTTAATAATGTAAATATAAAAAAAGAGAAAACTATAAACCTCTTTTTTTATTTATTTAATTTATTAAGAAGAGAGCTTTTTTAGTTTTCCCATGTATTTAAAGAAATTATTGTTTTTTTATACCTAATAGAATATAAAGAAAAACTCTTTTAATTCGACTTTTAGTATATCTCTTAGAAGAACATATACTTAAAAAATCATCATAATCTTTAGCGATTAAAATATTTTTTTTAAATAAATTTTCCATTCCTTCTGATACAAGCATAATTTGAGCTAATTGATCAGCAGGAGTTTCAATAACTATTTTTTTAAATTCTTCATATCTAGAACTGATTGTTGGGATTGGTAGATCAATTTTCATTGGTGAATATTTTGAAATATCTTCTCCTTTTTTTAACATCTCTCTTAGCAGGGTAGCAGACGCATATTTTTCATTAGCTTCTAGTGACAGATGTGAAGCTGTTCTTTTTATACAATTTAATTTAATTGGAAGTTTGCTATTAATAATATATTTAACATATTCAAAACCCAAAATATCTTTTGGAATTAAATCTTCGTCTCCAAAAATATCGATCATCGCTTGATATGTGCTTGCTACATAGGATTTACCTTGTTTTAAATAAAAACGAACTAGTTTGTTATATCTTTCACTTTCTAAATTTAATCAATTAGCTGCGTTAATATATTTGTTTATATCAGAGCTATCAGAAGTTCCAAAAATTAATAAATCAATTTTTTCATTTAATAAAATATCGACTGAACCTTTTGCAAAAATGTGAGCAGCTTGGGTTGATGTAAAAAAATCTAAAGGCACTACTTTTGTAGCTCCGTACTCTAGCGCGATTTCTGAACGTTTTGAAAAAGGAGAACACGCTATTTCTCCCCGTTGTACATAATCTGATGATAGGGCTATAATAATTTCACTATTAGGATACATTTCTTTAATTTTTTTTAGTAAATAAGCATGCCCATTGTGAAAGGGATTGAATTCAGCAATCACTCCAATTCTTAATTTTTCATTTGATATTAAACTTGTGGCAAAATCATTATCAACAAGATTATCTTCATTTTGATTATTTTTTATATTATTTTCTTTCATTTCATTTTTATTTTAAAGGAAAATTAAAAAAATAATAAAAACATTTTGTTAACAATTTTTAAAAGTTATTAGTTTTTTTATAAACGCAAAAAATTATCTTAATTTAAACTTTTTAATAAAGTTATTAACAGTATTAACATATCTTATTATTATAATTATTTAAATTTAGTAAACACTAGTATACTAGTAATAGTTCTTTTACAATTATTTATTATATCAACTTGTTACTTTAAGTAAATTTAACCTACATATTTTTAACAAGAAGAATTACTTAAAATTTATAAAAATATATAATAAAATTTAAAATTTCAATGTTTTAATTGTTTAAAAAAACAAAAATAAAAATTTCATAACATTAATTTCATTTTTATTTATTTATCGATATTTAAGTAAATTTGTAAAAATAAATATCAAAAACTTTTTGTCAATATAATTTCAACAAAATTTAAATATTAAGCATTGTTTATTAAAGAATTTAAATAAAAAGTGTAAACAGTAATTTTTTTAGTTATTCTATAAACTAATATCAATCCAAAAAAGTTGCAAAACTAATATATAATTGAGATATGAATTTAAATGATACTATTGCAGCTATTTCATCAGGTAATATTAATCAAGCTATTTCAATTATTAGAATATCAGGCCCTGACGCCGTTAACATTATTAAAAAAATTTTTAATGGGAAGATTGGTGAAGATAAAACAATAACGTATGGAAATATTATCGACAATAACACCAATAAAATTGTTGATGAAGTTTTGGTAAATTGATTTATTGGAACAAAAAATTATACTGGTGAAGATACGGTTGAAATTAATGCACATGGTGGGATTATTGTTACTAACAAAATCCTTAATTTAATTTTAGCGAATGGTGCGAGACTCGCAAATCGAGGCGAATTTACTAGAAGAGCATTTTTAAACGGAAAGATTAGTTTAGATAAAGCGGAAGCAATTAATAGTCTTATTCATGCCAAAACAAATACTCAAGCCGAAATTGCAATCTCTCAATTCAATTCAAAAGATAACGATTTAATTGAATCTCTTGAACAGGAGCTTTTAAGAATCATTTCAATTACTGAAATTAACATTGATTATTCTGATTATAATGACATTGAACAAATGGATAAAAATAAACTTTATCCACTTGTTAATAATCTTCTTAAAAAAATTGCCATTATTATTAATAAATCAGAAAATGCGTCTGATGTTTATAAAGGCGTTAATGTTGCTATTGTAGGAAAACCTAACTCAGGTAAATCTTCACTTCTAAATTGCCTTCTATCAAAAAATAAAGCAATTGTTACCAACATTCCAGGAACCACTAGAGATACAATTGAAGGAGAATTTGAAATAAATGGAGTTTTATTTAAGCTAGTTGACACCGCCGGAATACGTGAAACTAAAGATCAAATTGAGGCAATGGGAATCGAAAAATCACTTGCCGCAATTAAAGAAGCAAGAATTGTTATTCATATGCATGATGGTTTTAATTTTGATGAAGAAGAAGAAAAACTTATTAAGAAAATGTCACAAGGAAAACAATATATTTCTGTAATTAATAAAATTGATACATTAACAAAAAAACCAAATTTTTTAGATAAATCGTTTGTTTATATTTCAGCCAAGAATAATAATGTTTGAGATTTAAAATCTTCATTAATGCGAAACTATTTTAATATAAATTTTGATGATAGCGATATCTTATATAATACAAGAAAATTAAGTTTATTAAAACAGGCATCACTATCATTAAAAGAAGCTTTGAAAGGTTTGGAAGATGGTTTTGGTCCTGAAGTAGTAATTTTAGATTTAACCAAAACCTGAGAATCGCTGCGTGAAATTTTAAATAAAGGTCATGATAATGAGGCGCTTCTTGATAATATGTTTAGTAAATTTTGTTTAGGAAAATAATTTATGAAATTTAATCTTGGTCAAACATTAATAGTTAAGGCTCAAAAATTAACTTACGAAGGATACGGAGAATATAGAATTAATAATTTTCCGATATTTATTGAAAATTTGTTGCCAAATGAAGAAGCAAAAATTATTTTAAAACAAATTAATTCAAAATATGCTTTTGCTGAAGTGTTGGAAAGATATAGTGATTCTCCAATTAGAAATGTAAATATTTATAATGAAAATCTACTAAATTCTGGCTCCGCTATGCTTATGCATCTTAAATATGATGAACAAATAAAGTTCAAACAAAATATCGTAAACACTTTATTCTTAAGAGAATTGAATTACTTAGATGTTTTAGATATTATTCCATCACCAAAAATATGAAATTATCGAAATAAAATTTCGTTACAAATAGGTCAAACAAATGACAAAGAATTTCGCCATGGTTTTTATAAAAAAAGAAGTCATGATTTAGTAGACCAAAGTTCATATGATTTAGCCGATGAAAATCTTAATAAAATGATTCTAGATAGCATTCAAGCAATAAAAACAACTTTGAAAAATAACAATTGAATTAAAAGAAGTAAAGTATTTGAAATAACATTTAAATATTCTTCATTTTTGGGCGAAAGTCAAATAGTTCTTCATTCTCTAAATGAGGGAGAAATTAGTGATGAATTTATAAAGCTAATTCAAAGCAAATGAATGAAAATTTCAATTATTAGCAACGTTTATAACAAAAATTATAAATTTATAAAAACTAAAATTTTAGCAAATAATTTGGCAATTGATTTTAAAATGAATGATCTAGTTTTTAGCGTTAATTCTGATGCCTTTTATCAAATTAATGAATGGCAAACTCAAAAAATTTACTCTGATATTTTTTCATTAATATCTAACGATGAAATTGTTTTGGATGCTTTTTCAGGGGTATCTTCAATAGGAATTTTTATTTCCAAAAAAGCTAAAAAAGTAATTAGCGTAGAAATTAATAAAGCTTCAACTGAATCGGCTAAAATAAATCTCAAAATTAATGAAGTTAAAAATTTAGATATTGTTAACCAAGATGTTAAAAATTTTTTGTTAGAATCTAAAAACATTTTTAACACCGTTGTTGTTGATCCTCCTAGGTCGGGGCTTGATAAAGAGGTGATTAATTCTTTTATAAATAGTAATATTTCTAAAATTGTTTATCTAAGTTGTAATCCTAGAACCCTGGTTAGGGACATAAAGAATTTTACAGCGGCTGGTTATCATATTAAATATGTTAGACCTTATGACATGTTTCCGCAAACTCCACATATTGAGACTCTAGTACTTTTAGAAAAAAATATAATTTAATCACAATTAATAATTTGAATAAAATTTTCAATATAATTATTGAATTTTTTTATTTTTAACTAAATTAATATCTATTTTTAAATTAATTTTATTTAAATTTATTTTTTTAAAATAAATTGTTAACACTTAATATAAAATTAAAATTTGTATATTTCACTTTTTATTATATTTTTTTATAAGTTTATAAGGAGAATTATTATGAAAAATAAAAATTTTAAATTAGGAATTTTTCTACCAATAATTTTTATATCATTACCACTAATCGCAGCTTCTTGCAAAACCAATTGTGATAATTTAGTGAAACTTAAATTAAAAGAAAAAGATCAATTGGAAGAATTTCATAGTGCTAAATATCCAACTAATTTGTTGTATTTAAATTTATATGCAATAACTTTTGCCCAATTTATTGATTTATATGAAAATAATAGTATAAGAAATTATAAATATATTAGCGAATCCAAAACAATAATAAATAAATTACTGAAAGATGATCCAAAAGAACAAAATGGACTTCTAAATATTTTAAATTTAATAAACAGTTATGAAAATTATTTGAATAATAAGCAAGGTTCTTTAGATTTTGAAGAGATTATTAATAATATTTACTATCCTTCATTATCTAAAACTAATGATAAATATTCTGAAATATTAATTTTGTTAATTGAGAAATCTGGCAATTTTTTCAATAAATATAAATATGATCGTATTTCATGAACTCATTTTGATGTTTTTCGACTAATTTGAGATATTTTAATAAATCTAAAAGAAACAAAACATTACTATTACCTTGTTTTGTTCTATCCTCGATTAGTTTTAAAATGATATATGGAAAGTGATGATGGAGATAGTAGAATAAAAGAAGTCGCTAAATCAATTAAAGAAATTTTTGACAAAACAATAGTAAATAAAGGTGAATTAGAGATAAAAGATATCAATAAAATCAATGAAATTATCAAGCAAATAGATTAATTGCGATAATTATTTAATTAATTAATTCAATAGTTATAGTCTAAACAAAAAAACAAGTAGGAGTAAATTACTTGTTTTTTTGTTTAGTATGAAAATTTTAAAATTTAGCTTGTTGGCTTCATTGTGTTTGACATTTTTTTCTTTATTTCTTCTTCTAATTTATATAATTCATCAAATGTTTTTGCATTGATTATTTTTGTTTTGTCGTCGTTTTCTTTTGCAAAATCAAGAATTTTAAATTTTTCAGCTATAAAATATTGATAAATAGGGCTTAAATCGTTTTCATTTTTTGATTTATTGATTAAATTAACAAATTCATCGTATTTATTTTTATTTTTACTTTCTAATCCTTTTATTAAATCTAAAAGATTATATTTTATTCTTGAGTTAGTAATTTCTTCTCTTAGTTTTGCTAATTCTCGCAAAGATAATGCGGCATTAATTTTTTCTCTCAATTTGGCTTTTTCATCTTCTGGAGCACCACTAGAGTTTAGAATTCCTAATATCTCTCTTTTTTGAATATTGATACCTTTTATTCCATTGTCAAATTCTTGTGCTTGAACATTAATTGATTCAGGTTTATTTTTATTAAATTCTAGTTTTACATAATATTCAGCTTGAACATCTGAATTTTTTATAGTAACTTTAGCATATAAGAAGATTTCGGTTAAATAATATGTTGATTTAGTTTCGTCAATTGAAAAACCATCAATTCCAACAATAGTTAATTTTTTAAAATCAAACATTTTATTTTTTTCAATTTTTTCATCGTACTTAAATTTAACAGCTTTTATTTTGTCGTTTAATTCTTTTTGTTTATCAAATTCTTGTTTTGTTATTACTGTTCCCACAGTTTTATTAGTATTGCTTAACATAAATTTAATGTAAACCAAAAATTCACGGTTTTTATTTAAGGTGGTAAGTTGAACAAGAACGCCTTTGTCTTTGTAATTTATAAAATTTGATTTTGCGCTATCTTTTTGAATTGTAAAATCGGTTTCAGAAATTGAAATCTTGTCAATTGCAAAATTATTAACATTAGTAAATTCAGAGTTGTAGGTAAATGTTGCTTTATTTAGTTTTTCTTGTAATTCAGCAGTAGTAGGTCCCTTTTTATCCATATCAGGCTCCTTTTTATCTTTACCCTTATCTTTATCTTCTGTTTTTCCATCCATGTCTTTACCTTTGCTATTTCCGCAAGAAGCAGCAATTAATGGCAATGTAATAACACTTGCAAAAGTCCCTAATGAAATAAGTATTTTAATTGATTTTTTCATATTACTAGAATCCTTTCTTTTCACTTTTGTTTGTTTACAAAATTTACTTAAAATAAAGTCTTTTAAGTATATATCTTGTACTTTTATGATAACACAAAAATTAGGTCAACCATTTTTTTAGTAATTGGGGAAATATTTTATTTACGTTTTTTGTACTTTTTTATGAAAAAAATGCTTAAAAAAAGTAAATATTAGTTTTTTTTAGAGAAAACTGCAATGAAAAAAATGCTCAATATTATGCCCTAGTTGATTAACCATTTTAATGGACACATTATCTAGATAATGTTCTGTATATTAATAACAATAATCATAGTAAAATTGATTCAAATAAGAAATAAAAAAATAATAATTCATTTAATAATATAAAAAAATAACATCACATAAAGCATCACAAAATAATAAAAATAATTAAGAAAGTAAGCATTGTACTCAAAAATTTATTAAAAATAAGGCCTATTTTGATATACTTTAGCTGTGTACTAATTTTATATACACATTAACAAAAAAAATATGTAGTGTTCGTAATTGTTGTTATATTAATATAATTTATTTAGTATTTATGTTTTTATATATGTTATTTTATGTGTTGTTTATAAATTCAGAAATAATAACAAGAATATTTAAAATCGCCTTAGAGATAGGTGATTTTTTCTAACTTTTTTTAATATTATTTTAGGATTTAGAGTATTTAAATTTGCAGATAAATACTAAAATTGAAAATTCAAACTACAAAAATTAGCAAATTTAATTTGTTAGTTTTTTAGGTTTTATATTGATTATAAATTATTTAAAAATTCGTTATCCAAATCTTTAAAAAAATGTCAAATTCTTCTTTTTTTTAACTATTTTTTCCTATATATACGTATATATATTATAATTGTTCAATAAAATATGCAAAAGGAATAACTATGAAAAAGAAAAACTTCAAGTGATGAATTGCTCTACCATCAGTGGTTGCAATCCTTCCCTTAATCGCAGCTTCATGTGGAAAAAAAGATAATGGTAGTCAAGGTGGCAGCGATCAAGAAATGATGAAAAAACCTAATAAACCTGATGATAGCATGAATAATAATGATCAAGGTATGAATAAAAAACCTGATAATATGGACAAAGATAATGGTAAACAATCAGAAAAAAATCAAGATATGAAAAAACTTTTACCAGACGGCATGAATGAAAACAATAAAAAAGATATGAATAATGGTAATAAAAAACCTGACACTGACAAACAGGGAGATAACAGTAAACAGGAAATGAAACCATCCCCTGATGATATGGATAAAAATCAAAATGATAATAAGGAAATGAAGGATCCCAACAAAAAAGATCAAGATAATATGTCTAAAGATAAGATAGATGATGAAAAAACATTAGAATTCAAAAGAAAAATATGGTATTCAAATTTATATTTTTTAGCATATCAATCATTTGTTGATGTTTATGAAAAATCAGGCGGTTCGGATACTAAATATGAAACATATCAATTTGAGAATGAAGCTTTTTTTATTTTAAATGAAATAAAGGATGATAAAAATAAAGAATATATAGATAATGGTAAGAAGTTTATACAGGATTTTATTGAGTATAAAAGTAATCAAAATTCTGAATTCAAGAAAAATTTAGAAAATGTGATTGTAGCAGGGGCTCCCAGTGGCATTTATGCTAAATTTCTCGTTTTTATTGAAAATAAAAATCGGGAATTTTCTGAACTAAATAAAGCTAATCCAAACGATAATAACTATAGAATTTATTTTTTCATAGGAATATGAGATTTAATGAATGAAATAAAAGATGAAAAATTTTATAAGTACACAAATTTGTTTCAAGCAAAATATCAATTAGAACAATATTTGAAAAAAATGAGTGATCAGAATATCAAAAACAAATCGCAAAATATTTTGAATAAATTAAATGAAACAATAGGTAAAAAAGGTTCTCTTTCTAAACAAGACATAGAAGATATTAATAAAGAAGTTGATGAAATTAAGAAAATTCTTAATATTCAATAACGTATTGTTTTTAAACAAAAAAACAATAAATTAAAAATGGTAATCGCATGAAATTACCATTTTTTTATAATCTTTTTGCATATTTTTGTCATACGCGGCTATTTCATCTGAGATTGAATAAAGTGCTTCTTGCGATTGGATCTACCAAGGCAATTAATGAAATTATAATAATATATGTTTCAGCACTTAGTTTGGTTGATGCTTTTGATGTGTTTTGATAAATACCAACAAAATAAATTGTGCTAAGTTGTAGACCAATCATGGTAGTTAGTGCCACTAATATTGGCATTCATACATCATTGGCACCTCATAAACCTCTCAAAATTGTTAGATTACCAACATCAAAAATTGCTTTAACCATAAAAATTGCCATAATGCTATAACCTAAAGAATCTATCAGTTGCTTGTCAATTGAGTAAATTGCTAGCATTGGATATGTCATAGTTATTCCGAGTATAGAAAAAATTATTTGTGCGTATAGTCCTAATTTAAAAGCACTTCTTCCGAGTGAATGAGCTCTATTAAAATCTTGTTTACCAATTTCAACGGCCACTATTACACTAGTAACATATCCTAGTGCTAATGTAAATGAATTAAAGACATCATATCCATTATTTACTGCTCTTCATATTCCAATAAATTTATCTTGTGAAATGGCATATGGAATTGAGGCAGCAATAAAATATTGTGAAGTAAATCAAATTCCGGTTTCAATGGCAATTGGAGCTCCAATTTTTAATACTTCTTTAATGTATTTAGAATTTCAAGATAATTTAAATGGTATTTTGGGTTGTTTTTGAATTATTAGTTTATTTACAAAAATATATGCTACAAATAATTGGATTAAGCCCCCAATAATTGTTTCCAATGATATTAAAATCATAAGATCAATTTCTTTGGGAATTAGAAGAATTGAATATGTTCAAATTGTCCGAAAAAATATTGCAGCAATAACTCCAACAATAGCAAATTTATTTTTTTCAATAGATTGTAGTGCTGAAGTGAGAATATAGGCAATTGAAACTATAAATATATCTAGAGTGGATATTCTTAAAAATTTTTGTGCAAATTCTAATTCGTTGTTAACTAAAACAATAGGATGACTATTGGCAAAAATTTTATTGTCAAAAGTTCCGCCGTTTGTTAAAATGTGAATTGGTATTTGATTATTATTAGCAATCGATAAATTGCTTTTAAAAATTTCATAATTCTCTTTTGTTGTTCAACCATATATTGCAGATTCTCGTGCACCGGCCTTTGAAAGAATAATTGGCGAGATACCAAACATAATAAAGTAGCATATAAAATTCAAAATAAGTGAAATGTATATTGCAGATGAAATGACTTGTGGAATTTTATTAACTTTGTTCTGTCCATATAAATTTGAGGCAACAACTAAGACTCCAAGTTGATAAATAATTGGGATAAAAACCAAAATTTTATAAACAGTTATAATTTTAGAAATTGCATAAAAATAATATCCATTATAAGATCCGTCAATATGATAAACACGTTGGTAAAAACTTACTGCAAGAGATCCAATTAATGAAATTATTGAGAAAAATAATGTTTGAATAAATATTGGTAAAGTGAGTTTAAAAATAAATTTAAAATCTTTAACAGCAAAAAAAATTTTAGTTTTCTCTCTTAGCAGTCCATTTTTCATAATTGTTAATTTTACAAGAAAATAAAAAAATAATAAGTAAAAAAATATTGTATATTTTTCATTTTTTTTATAAAAAATTACCTAAAAATAACTAATAATTTGTCAATTTTTTTTAAATTTCCAATTTTAGAATAAAATTTATACAAACATGTTTAAAAAAAATATCCTTAAGGAGGAATCAAAAATAATGAAAAAAACCAGAAAATTTAAAATTTTGACATCAGTTTTAGTTCCATTAGGATTAGGTGCCATTGCCCCTATATCACTAGTTGCTGCAAGCTGTCAAAATGAAAAAAATAAAAATGATACAAATAGGGAAAAGGACAAAAATAATAAAAAGGATGTAAGAAATCAAAACGGAGAAGAAGGTGGTATTTCAAACATTACCATCGATCCAAAAAATGATGATGATCTTGCTGTTAGATCACAAAAATATGGATTCAAGAATTTCAACAACGAATATACAATTGCTGATAATGAATTAACTGCATATTTTAAAGCGGACAATGAAGTTGTTCCTTATGTAGATGTTGATGAAGCATTAAATGTACTTAGTGGATTTATTGACACTAGTGCTTTTAAATCATATGTAGATCCAACAAATAACCAAAAAGTATATCAAACATATTTTAAAAATCAATTATCTAACCAAGTTATTTTTAACTGAGGCAAAGACTTCATTCATGCTACAAGTACATCATTCTTCTATGAAATACTAAAGCCTGAAGAACAAACCAATAGTGCTCAATTTTTAAAAACCAATTACAGCAACCGTTTTGAAGACAATAAAGGTGTGCTATTTGATTTAAAAAAATATGGTATGGACATTATTTACAAGGAAGGAAAACTACTATTACCATTTCCAATATTTAACACTTTATTTATGAGTCAAGCATTCACTAACTTATATTTCAACGGTGAAAACTTTACTAATGTTTCAGCTGGTGTTAATGCCTTTGGCGAAACTCCAATTACAGCATTAGAAAGAATTAGAAAAAACAAGAAAAACAATCAAACTCCAACCAAAGAAGAAAGAGAAGCTACATATAAACACTTTTTATTTGTAATGGACCATTTCTATGGTTTAAAACAACATAAAAAAATAAAATCATTTGACTCATATATTAGTGATGATGATAAAGCAAAATTCTTATCAACAAACAAAGACGATTTTAACCAAGCTTATGTTAATATCTTCCAAAAGCAATTAAATGAATTACACACCAGAATGAATTCTCTTTCATACTATGAGGAAAGATGAGTAGCACCATGAACTGAAATTTTGGCTGGTAAAGATCTTAGCGGTGATTATTCTAAGAAATTTAATGCTAATCGTAAAAAATTAGTTGAAAACTTTGAAAAAGCATTTGACAAAAAAATTAAAGATTTCAATGCTGATGATTACATAAAATATGAAGGTAATACTGCTTTTGTTACATTACTAAGATTCGAAGATGGAACTAAAGAAGAATTAGCTAAACCAGACAGATGAAAATATGACACATACTTCTTAATGAGATATTTAATGGAAGAACAATTATCTAAAAAACCAGAAATTAAAAATATTGTTTTAAACTTAGCAATTAATGGTGGTGGAAGTGTTTCATCTATGGTTAGAACATTAGGATTCATGACTAACAAAGAAGTTTTAAACCGTGAATACGATGTACTAAATCGTCGTGCTGATTTAAGTAAATCACTAGTTGATACCAAAGGTAATAATGAATATGGTAAAAACGCATATGAACAATACAATTGAAATATTTTAGTTGGTATTAATACATTTAGTGCAGCTAACCAATTGACAAGTATTGTTAAAGAAATGGGAATTGCCAAAATCATTGGTCAAAGAACTGGTGGGGGTATGTCAGCTATTATGCCAATCACTCTTTTAGATGGTACAACTGTAACAATTAGTTCACCTAATAACGCTGTTTTCGGTGAAAAAAATGAATCAATAGAAGATGGAATTGTTCCAGATATGGAATTACCATACGAAAAATTCTATGACTACAAATACATTGACAGTATTCTTTCAAAAACAAATTAATAGAAGAAATAACACAAACATCAGAACATTTAGTTTTGATGTTTTTATTTATATTTTCTAAGGTAAAATGCCATAAAATCAATAGCATACTAAATTAATTATTTTAAATGATAGCTAATTAATTGCCACTAAAAATCGGAAATAAAAACGCAGCTATGACTAGCATAACTGCGAACAAAAGTTTTTGCTATTTTTTTACTTTATTAAAAAAGAAATTAACTAAATCGTTAAAGCGTTCTCAATGTTCAATTTTAAATTCCGGAACTACTAATTCAAACGCTTTTTCATATTCAGCATATTTATTTGTAGAAATGTTTTTATCTTCTTTTAGAGAAAGAATAAAATCTGGTTTTGTATTTTTAAAGGTATCTAAATTTATGTTAGTTGTGAAACTTGTAAATTGAACTTCAATTTTTGCATAATCATTAAGTTGGTAGAACATCTCATAATATTGAATCGCATTGAAATAGTCATTGCGGTTAAAAACACTAATAGAAAGATAACTATTGCCATTTATTTCAAAAGGAACAATGACAGAAGGAATAGTAGTTATTTCATTATGATTTTCAGTGTTTTTAAAAGAAATTAATCCAACTGGGTTATCAACATTTTCATAATAGGCTTTAATTTTTGGTTCCACTTTGTAAACAAAAAGAAAATCGTATAAATCGTATTTATTCATTTCATTTTGTATTGATAAAAAATTCATAAAGTTTTGAAAAAAAGAAATATTTTTTGGTGGCTCTTCATCACTTTTTGTGACAATTTTATATTCAGATGTTTCAATTTTAGAATATACATAAACATTCTCTAATATTTCGTTTTTTTCAATTAGTTGCACATTAACAAGAAATCGATCATAAATTGGCATTAGCTTTCATTTATCAGCTAAAAAAAGCTGCTCTTTACTAATTTCAAAAACCATTCCTTCTATAAAACTGTTTGTATCTTTTTTTATAAAGAAATTACCATCGCGATTCACACATTTTATGAATCCAGTTAGTCTTGCTTTTTCATGAGTTACATTTAACCCAAATAGTCTTGTAAAAAATTCAATATTTGCCATTTCATCATAAGCAAATAAATAAATTTTGTTTGTTTTATCATCTTTTTTCATTATTCTAAATTATATAGTATTTAATTTAGCTTTTAATAAATGCTTAAATGATTTGATTAAAAAAAGCAAATTGTTATAATAAGTTTTTTCTATTTAATTTTAAATAGTTGGTTATCTTAACTAAAAATAAGATTTATGCCATTTAGAATAAATAAATAATAAATTTAAAACAATGAGTTACTCTTCATAAGTAAAAGAAAACTACTTGGGTTAAAAATAATAGTTATTTTTGTTAACAAATTATAATTTACTTTTACAAATTAGTCCCATATAAAAAAATTTTGTCCCAAAAATGTATAATCTTTTTATAGAATAAAGGGGAAAAAATGAAGTAGAAAAATATATTAAATTTAATTAAATATCATTATGAAAAAGACGAAATTGCATTTAATGGCGAGGTAATTGAAATCGCTAGATATTTTAATAGTATTAATGAAAACGAGTTAGCTAATTATGCTCTTTCACTAAGATAATGTTAAATTTATTGCTGACAAAATTTCTAATCATAATAAGCCGCGGATTTGAAAAGAAAATATGTCTAAAAACTGGAGTTTAGAAATAAAAACAGTTAATAGATTAAATCCCTTAGACGATTTTGGACTTAAATTTGGATTGATAGTAACTCTTAGAGAAATTAATGGAAAAAACCGTATTAATGACTTTATTAAAAGTTATATTTTTGAACGTTGAATAGTCAATGAAATAGATGTTACAAATAGAATAAATGTATTTCAAAAATCTGAAGAAAAAATTAATCTTGAATAATCTACTTGGAAAACTATTTAAGATTAGTATAAAAAATAGGCATTGGCCTTTTTTATACTGTTAATTTTAGTTAGATAATAAAAAATTTTGGAGTTAAATTAAATCATAAATTTATTTTACACAGGTGAATTTACTATTTGGAATTGTTCTATTTATTAGAATATGTGTCTGATTGTTATATAAATCAAAATGTTATTGTAAAATAAATAAACAAATAATATAACTTATGGCAATATAGCAATATATAGTTTAAAATTTAATATAAATTAAGAGCGAAAGGATTATTATGGGATTTTGATCCAATTTAAAAGACAAACTATTTGGTACCAAAGAAGAAAGAATAGCTAAAAAACAAGCCAAAATTGAGGCGAAGGAACAAAAAAAACTTGATAAAGAACTAAAGAAAAGTAAAAAACTTGATACATACATTGCTGGACTTTCAAAATCAAATTCGTCATTTACAGAAAGTATTAAACAATTACAAAATAAATACAATGTAATCAATGAGGAATTTTTTGAAGAATTAGAAGAAATTTTAATTATGTCAGATATTTCAATCAAGTTAGTGCAAATTATTATTAATGAATGTAAAAAAGAAGTAAAGAATGAAAATATTAGTGACCCGAAATTAATTAGTGAAATTATTGCTGATAAATTATTTACTATCTATACTTCTAACTCAATTATTGACACTTCTTTAAATGTAGAAAAGGGTAGGCTTAATGTAATTTTAGTTGTTGGCGTGAATGGATCGGGAAAAACTACTTCAATATCTAAAATAGCAAATAAACTTATTCATGAAGAGAATAAAGTATTAATTGCTGCTGCTGATACTTTTAGGGCTGCTGCAGTTGAACAACTTGAGATTTGAGCTAATCGCGTTGGAGCTGACATTATTAAACCTAATGAAAATGAAAAAGACCCGGCTTCGGTTGTATATCGTGCAATTGAAAAGGCTCAAATTGAAAAATATGATGTTCTAATCATTGACACTGCCGGAAGATTACAAAACAAAGTTAATTTAATGTCAGAACTTGCTAAGTTAAATAAAGTTTTATCAAATAAAATTCCTGATGCTCCTCATGAAAGTTTATTGGTTTTAGATGCGACAACAGGGCAAAATGGAATTGTTCAAGCAAAGGTTTTTGGTGAAGCTACTCCACTAACAGGAATTATTTTAACCAAAATGGACGGTACATCAAAAGGTGGAATTATATTGACCATTAAAGATGAACTGAATTTAGCTGTTAAATATGTTGGATTGGGAGAACAAGTCAATGATTTAGCTGAATTTGATTTAGAGTCATATATTTATGGTTTAATGAAAGGGTTGATTGAATAATGGAAAATATTTCTGAGCGTACTACAATTATTGAATTGTATGAAAAATATCAAGATCTATTAACTCAAGCTCATAAACAAGCGTTGTATTTATATTATTTTGAAGATTTATCATATTCAGAAATTGCCAAAGAGCTTGCCATGACAAGAAGTGGAGCTTTTGATGCAGTAAAAAAAGCAAAGGAAAAACTATTAGATATTGATAAAAAAATTGCTAAGTAGTAAAAGTCCTATTATTAAAAAGTTAATAAAGAATTTAAATAATATATAATTAATTAGATAGTTTAAAAAGAGGTGTAAAAATGCCATATAAAAGAGTTTTGATTAAGCTTTCCGGGGAAGGTTTGGCAAATAAAGATAAAAAAAAGTTAGCAATTGACTATGAACTAGTTGATAAATTTGCGAAGCAATTAAAAGTTATTGTTGATAAAAAAATTGAAGTTGCAATTGTTGTCGGGGGTGGAAATTTCTGACGCGGTACAAGTGCGGCTAAAAATGGAATTCAGCGAGTAAGAGCTGATTATATTGGAATGTTGGCAACCACAATGAATGCTTTGGCGTTGCAATCAGGTTTTGAAAATAATAATCTAAATTGTCGGGTGCTATCAAGTTTAACAATGGACCCTAAAGTTTGCGAAGTTTACATTAATGAGAAGGCAAAAAAATATCTTAGAAATGGTGAAGTAGTTATATTTGCGGGTGGAACTGGAAGACCATTTTTCACCACCG
Source organism: [Mycoplasma] phocae (assembly GCF_003332325.1). NCBI lineage: Bacteria > Bacillati > Mycoplasmatota > Mycoplasmoidales > Metamycoplasmataceae > Metamycoplasma > [Mycoplasma] phocae. The sequence goes on from NZ_CP029295.1 coordinate 731,696, forward strand.
ATACCGCTTCAACTCTATTTGCAAGTGAAATTAAAGCCGACGCAATTTTAATGGGTAAAAATAATGTTGATGGAGTTTATGATTCCGATCCGCGTGTAAATACTATGGCAAAAAAATATGATAAAATATCATATGATGAATTACTTGAAAAAGATTTAAAGATTATTGATTCAACAGCGGCTTCGATGGCAAGAGATAATAATATTGATATTGTTATTTTTGACATTAACGAAAATGATGCTTTGCTTCGGGTAATCGAAAATAAAATACCTCATACAATAATTACAAGTAATGACAATTTAAAATAAGGAAAAAACATGGAATTAAACGAATATTTAATGGAACTAAATAAAGAAATTGAAAATAATATTAATAATTTTGAAACACAAATGACAAAAATTGCTGTTGGAAGAGCAAATCCTGCACTAATTAACAAAATTCAAATTAATTATTATGACTCAATGATTAGCTTAGAAGAAATTTCAGCTATTAGTATTGCTAGTCCACTTCAACTTTTAGTAAAACCATATGATGTTGCTGTACTTAAAACAATTGAAAAAACTCTTATTGATAGTAAACTTAATATATCAGTGGCAAATGAAGGCCATCAATTAAGATTAACATATCCACAAATGACAACCGAAAAAAGAGTTGAAATGACCAAACAATTAGGTTCAATCACCGAACATGCGCGTGTTGTGGTTAGAAAATTTCGTCAAGACATTAATAAGAGAATTAAAAATGATTCGGAACTTTCAGAAGATCTACAAAAACAATATTTAGACAATATTCAAAAAGAAATTGATAAATCAATTGAAAAAATTAATAAAATGTCTAAAGAAAAAGAAAAAGATTTACTTACCATTTAATTTTCACAAAACTAATTGAGCATAGATAGTTTATGCTTTTTTTTATTTAATTTCAGCTTTTAAAACTATTTAAAAAATTACATAATATAATAATATAATCATGAAAAATATAAAACTCCGTGCTACATCAGTAACAATTTTATTTATGGTAATTCTACCATTCTTTTTTATCACTTATTTTTTAAAAGTTCCTGGTAAATCAGTTGGAATCGTCTTTTATTTAGTTTTCAGTTTGTGAGCTGGATATGAAATTATTAAACACAATCAATTAGAGCGTTGGGCGAATATTCTATTAATTTCATTAGTGTCCATAGTTTGAATTTTTCCACTCGATTGATATCAAACATCCGCAACCAATCCAAATGCTTTTTGAGATACTTCTCAAACCGGGTTAAGTGTAGAATCTTTGGTTGACCAATTGAGAAAAGGTGTATTTTTTAAACGTGACAGTATTAGTAATATTGGCTTTCTATCACTTTCAATAACCTATATTTTTGTTACAATCATCTTTTTAGTTAATATTAAAAAATATGCGAGCTTAAAAACTTTTTTTAAAAGCTATTTTATTTCGCTTTTTACTTTAATATTTGTACCTTGATTTTTAAAAATTTTGTTTATTGTTAATGTTGCTAATTTATATATTTTATTCTGTATTTTTATTATTCCAATGGCATCAGATACTGCCGCTTACTTTGGTGGTAAATTTCTTGGGAAAAAGATTATTAAACGCTCATTAGCACCACGTATTAGCCCAAATAAATCTTGAGAAGGAGCAATTAGTGGCTATATTTTTGGAGCTTTATTTGTATTTATTGCAATGTATTTAGGCAAAATAACTAAAGACAGTCGCTTCTTAGTTTTGATTAATATTCGTCAATTAATCGCGGCGCTTATTATTCTACCGTTAGCTTCGCAAATTGGAGATTTAGCATTTTCTGGAATTAAAAGATTGCTAAATATTAAAGATTTTTCAAATTTAATTCCCGGTCATGGTGGACTTATGGATCGTTTTGATTCAGTGTCTTTTGTTGCCGTTTCCACAGCAATCATTATGTTAATTAAATAAGGATAATTATGAGAGAAGAAGATAAAACATTTATTAAATTATGTCGAGAAATTAATTTTGAAATTCCTAGTAGTTTTGAGCATGCCTGTGTTATTTCAGTTGTTAAAGAAAAAGATCTTTGAGATTTTACTGTTGCCTTAGAAACGCACATTCCAATAAATGATTATAAAGCATTTTTGGCCGCCCTTGAGAATAGATTTTCTAAAGTTAGATTGAAATTAATTTTTGATAATAGTATTCCTAATGCAAAAATTATTCAAGATTATTTAATGTATTTACACGAATCTTCAGCTCTAAAAGACTTAATGTGCTACTTTGTTGAAGAGAACATATCAATTATGAATAATGAACTTATCTTAAAATTACCTAGAAGAGACATATATAATAGCTTTTTAGAAAAAAAAGAGATTATAGTCTCTTCTTTAAAAGACATTGGTTTTGAATTTTCATTGGTTAGATTTGAAATTCTTGAAAATCAAAGAATGGACCGTACTAAAACGATTATGTATGATATTTCTAAAGGATTTGATAATTTAAAAGAAATCGAAAAAACTCAACCCTACAAAGAAAAAACCTATGATGGATATCAACGAAGGTCGACAAATAAAAAACCTATTTTAATTCAAATTGATGAAGCAATAGATAATCCTGATAATACCCTAGTTACTACAAAAGGTGAAATATTCTCACTTGAATCTCGTAATTTAAAAAATGATAAAGTTTTATATATAATTGGGATATCTGATTATAAAGAGGCAATCACTGTCAAAAAATTTTATGATAGTAGTGATGAAATGCCAAATCTAAAAATTGGTGATGCTATCATTGTTGTTGGTAATCTCGTCACTGACAATTATTCAAATTCAAAATGTATTATGGCTGCAAGCAAAAATTGATATACATTAACAGAAGGATATCAAAAATTAGAAAGTGATAATGAGATTGAAAAAAGAATTGAACTTGCCGCTCGTTCAACAATGAGCCCACAAGACGGAATTTCATCAACTGAAGATTATTTAGCGGCCGCAAGCTTTTATGGTCATGAAGCAATTGCGATTACTGATCTAGATGGAGTTCAAGGATTTCCTGAATTTTATAATGCTGCTAAAAAACAAAAAAATGTTAAACCAATCTATGGAACAACATTGAGTGCAATTAGTGCTGAACCTAATTTTTTCTATGGCTTTAAGGATTTTAATTTAAAAGATGAAGAGTATGTAGTTTTTGATATTGAAACCACTGGATTAAGTCCACGTTTTGACGAAATCATTGAGTTTGGTGGCACAATTATCAAAAACGGTATGCAAATTAATAATATTCAATTTTTTATTAAAGCAAACAAACCTCTTTCGCAATTCACAACCAATTTAACTAGAATTACTGACGAAGATTTAGCCAATGCCTGCGATGAAGAAGAAGGTATCAAAAAAATTTATGAAATTTTAGAAAATAAAATTTGTGTTGCTCATAATGCTAATTTTGATATTAATTTTTGTAAAGAAAAATTTGTTAAATATGGATTAGATATTTCCAAAATTAAAGGAATTGATACATTAGCTATTTCGCATTTTTTAGATCCGAAAGAAAAAAAACATACCCTTGGTAATCTTGCTAAAAGATATAATGTCTACTATAACAAAGATGATGCTCACCGTGGGGATTATGATGCTGAAATTTTATGTAAGGTTTGAATAAAAATAATTGACGTCCTTAAAAGCAAGTATAAAATTGAAACATCGCAACAGCTCCTTGATGCTTTCAATCCTGAAATGCTTGGAAGGCGCTTTTCATATGAGACAAGAGTACTTGCTAAAAATCAAGCAGGACTTAAGAAAATGTTTAAAATTGTTTCAAGATCGTTAACAGATCATTTTAATGAAGGCCCTAAACTTTATTTTAGTGAAATTAAAAGCGATCCGGATTTATTTTATGGAAGTGGCACTCATCAATCTTATTTGTGAGAGCAAGCCTTTAATGGTTCAACTGAGAATTTGATTAAAACAATTAAAATGTTTGATTACATTGAATTTCCACCAATTAGTACATTTAAATACCTTATTCGCGATGAAAATATGACCGAAGATAATTTGAAATTTATCTATAAGGATTTAATCAATAAAGCTAAATCACTAAATAAATTATGTGTTGCTGTTTCGGATTCACGTTTTATTTACAACTATCAAGAATTAATTCACAAAATATATGTCAATGCGCCATCACTAGGTGGGGGACTTCATTGATTAAATAAAAAAGAATCATATCCAGTTTTTCGATATTTAAATACTCGGGAAATGCTAAATGAGTTTAAGTTTTTAAACGATGCTAATTTAATTTATGAATTAGTTATTAAAAATCCGAAAATTATTGCTAGTCAAATTGAAAATAATATTCAAGTTATTAAAGATAAATTGTATGTTCCTGAATTTGATGATTCGGCTAATAATTTACGAAAAGTTGTTATGAAATCTCTTTATGAAAAATATGGCGACAATCCCGATGAGAGCATTATCACTCGGGTTAATAAAGAATTAAATCCGATTATTAAATATGGATATTCCGCTATTTATTGAATTAGTCATAAGCTTGTTAAAAAAAGTAATGAAGATGGATATATTGTTGGAAGTCGTGGTAGTGTTGGAAGTTCAATTGTTGCTAATCTAGCAGGGATTTCTGAAGTTAATCCGCTTGAACCACATTATTTATGTACTAAGTGCAAACATTTTGAATGAAGCAAGGAAAAGAATATCTTTTCAGGCTGAGATCTTCCAATAAAAAAATGTCCTAACTGTAATATTAATATGATAAATGATGGGCATAGCATTCCTTTTGAAACATTTTTAGGATTTGAAGCCAACAAAGTTCCTGACATTGACCTAAATTTTAGTGGTAACTACCAAACAACAATTCACAATTACGTTCGTGAATTATTTGGAGATTCTCATACTTTTCGAGCAGGAACAATTTCAACAATTGCTGACAAGACTGCTTTTGGTTTTTGTAAAAAATATGAAGATGAAAAACGAAAAGGTATGGTTCCATGAAGCAATCAATTTTTGGATTTTTTAAGTTCAAAAGCCAAAGATGTTAAACGAACTACAGGACAACATCCAGGTGGAATTATTATTATTCCAAAAGAGTATGATGTTGAAGACTTTACTCCAATAAACTATCCGGCCAATGATAGTTCATCATCATGAAAAACCACACATTTTGATTTTAGAAGTATTCATGATAATGTTTTAAAACTTGATCTCTTAGGTCACGATAACCCTACAATTATTAAGATGTTAGAAAATTTAACTAATACTAATGTTGAAGATATTCCTAAATTCGATGAAGAAGTTATGAAGTTGTTTTATACAACCGAATCACTTAAAATTAAACCATCTGATATTGAAGGGGAAACAACCGGTGCATATGGCTTACCGGAATTTGGAACTAATTTTGTGCGAAGAATGTTAAGTCAAACTAAACCAAAATCATTTAATGATTTAATTCTACTTTCAGGTCTTAGTCATGGAACTGATGTATGAGCTGGCAATGCTGATGAACTTGTTAAACAAGGAAAATCATTACATGATTGCGTTTGTTGTCGTGATGACATTATGCAAGAATTAGTAAAAAAAGATATTTCAGCTATTCAAGCATTTGACATAATGGAAAGGGTTCGTAAAGGTAAGGGATTAACTGATGAGCAAGAAAGTTTATTAATTTCTAAAAATATTCCAGATTGATATATTAATTCATTGAAAAAAATTAAATATATGTTTCCTAAGGCTCATGCTACGGCTTATGTTATTATGGCGTGAAGAATCGCTTGATATAAACTTTATCATCCATTACCATTTTATGCTTCATATTACACCAGCCGTCCTGATTCGCTTGATATTCTTGTTATGAGCTCTGGTTTGAAAAGTGTTTCTGATAAACTAAGAGAACTAAAAAGTCGAGCATCAGGGAATGGTCTTAAATTATCAGTGAAAGAAAATGCATTAATTCCAACATTAGAAATCACCAAAGAGCTATACGCTCGGGGCTTTAAAATTCAAAATGTTGATATTGAGCGTTCACTAGCTAGTGAATGGATTATCGACTATGAATCAAAATCGCTGATTCCTCCATTTGATGTTATTGAAGGCCTTGGAGCTGCCGTTTCTGAGACAATTATTCAAGCAAGAAATGACCATCCTTTTTTATCAATTGAAGATTTAAGAGAAAGAACTAAGGTTAACTCAAGAATTGAAAATGAATTAAGAAATTTAGGTGTATTAAAAAACTTAGATGAAACCAATCAAGTAATTTTATTCTAGATAAATATATCGAATGTTTTGTAAATAGTTAATTAATTTAAAAGAAAAATTGTAATCATATGAAATCTTAAAAGCTGATGCATAAATTAGCTTACATAATTTAAACACTCCAAGAAGATAAGGAGTGTTTTTATATTAAAACAATTTTCATTTGATAAAAATTAAAATAATTAAAATTAATTGTAAAAAGTTGATTTGAAATAGTTGTAATTTAGTCCATTCTCAATAATGAATATCGTTATGAAAATATAGATATCATTGTATCAATATGTAGGCTAGATATGAAAGTAAAAAATTTCAACTGTCAACAATCAATGTCAATTAGTGGATAACCATTAGAAAATAGCACTCAAAATATTTACTTGCAAATCTGTAGTGAGGAAATATTGCCCCTATAAAATACAACAATTTAGATTTTGGGATGGTAAATAACGAAATAATCAAATACATAAGGTACTATAAATTAGAAAGAGTACAAAAAAATTTAGATTATAAAAATCCGCATTATGTTTTTACACAATGTGGAATGAGCTTTTAAATTATTTTACCTAAGTTATACTATAGTAATATTCAAATTTTTAAGTTGTTCAATATTATCAAATTATAATAACCAAAATATATAAATAACATAAAAAATATGATTATGATGCGCACATCATCTTTTTTTAATAATTTTAGTTAATTTTGAAATTAAATTATTGTATAAAGATAATAATTATTAGATTTTTCTAAAGGAAATATTTTTTGAATATTTTACTGGTAAAAACTACGAAAAAATGCAAAAAAGTCTATTTACAGACGTTATTTCTCTACTTCTTTTCTCATATGCACTATAATTATTCAATTACACATATAGGAGTGAATAAATATGAAAAAGAAAAATTTTAAGTTATGAATTGTGTTACCAGTTGTAGTTGCAACAATGCCACTAATAGCAGCATCATGTGGTAAAACTGATAATATACAAACTCCTCCAAATCCATCAACACCAGCTCCAGACACTAAACCAAATCCTATTCCAACTCCACCAAAACAAGATCCTATTCCATCTCCAATCCCTCCAAAACCAAATCCTATTCCAACTCCACCAAAACAAGATCCTATTCCGTCTCCAACTCCGCCAACACCAATGCCAGATCCAAATAAAAAAGATATGAATAATAATAAAAGACCAGAAGATGACATAAAAAAGGAAGAAATGAAAAATTTGGAATTGCTAAAACTTAAAAGAGAAATACTTTATATCAATTTACACTATTTTACATATCAGAGGATTTTAGATTTATTTAAATCTGTCAATGACATTAGGGCATCTTATGACACTGAAGAAGAGCTAAAAATGGCTATAGATATTATTGATGACAAAGAAAATGAAAATAATCTTAAATTAGCAAGAGAATTCATTGATGATTTTATAGCATATAAAAACGGCACTAAAAATAATTTTGAAGATGATTTTTTGAATTTTATATTACCATCGACTCCTTCCATAAAATATTCAACTTTTCTTAATTATATTATCAATAGATTTGCTAAATTTGTAGATTCTGCTATAGTTAATCAGAAGCAGAACGATTATGGAATATATATATTTATAAAAATTTGAGACCAATTTGGAAAAATAAATGATGAATCATTTTATAGTTATTTAAATTTATATGAACCTAGATATCAATTGCAACAATATATATCAAAAGGTACTAATGAAGCAGTTAAGACTATAGCTAGAGATATTTTTCAACAATTAGGCAAAAATATAAAAGAAAAGGTTGGACTTTCTAAAAATCAAATAGGAGATATTGATAACCAAGTTGCAGAAATTAAAAAAATTCTTATAGTGAAATAGTTTTAAACTAGATCATACAAATTAACCTAAATTAAAAACAAAAATGGTAATCGCAGGTAATAATTTAGGTGACATATTTTAAACACTCCAAGAAAATAAGGAGTGTTTTTATGTTAAAACAATTTTCATTTAATAAAAAAATAAAATACTAAAAAAATGTGAAAATTAGATTAGTAATAGCTTTATCCCAGTTTATTATCGATAACGAATATCGGTATATAAGCGGATATGAAAAAAACATGAATGTTAACAATTAATGATAGCCAAAGGATACTCATTAAAAGAATAGACAATCAAATTTTTTTAGGGTCTGCAGCGATAAAATATCGATCTCATAAAATACAACAATTTAAATTTCGAGATAGTAAATAATGGAATCAGCAGATACATAAGATATTTTAATTCTAAAAGATTACAAAAATTTAGATTACAAAAAAACTTCACATTATGCTTTGCACAATGTATAGTGGGTTTTAAATTATTTCACCTAAGATATCATTAAGATTATAATTACCCGGTTTTTTATTATTCTATCTTATTATAAAGTTGTCATCAAATAGTTTTTTGATATAATGAGGCTAGCTATGGCAAACTAAAATACAATAGCCAAAGCGAGTCGAGGGGTTCAGACTATAAGAGTTGATATTTAAAAAAAATATCTTTTACGAAGGAAAAAAACCTAACGATGGGCCACATGATGACTCGGAAACAAAAATAGTAACCATTTCATTTTTTGTGAAGTGGTTTTTTATTTATAATCAAGTTATTGCGAATTGTTAATTGATGAAAGCAGAGACAAAAAGAATTATAAGGATATATAGTTATAGACCTAAACGTAAAGCAATATCTACTGAATATCCTAAATTTCGTCGTCTGTTTTTAATAATTTTGGAAATGAGTGGTAAATGGTTATTACCTTATTTTAAAAACTTTGAAAAAAACCAATAAAGAAAATGTAAAAAATTTAATAAAAGGTGAATCTATCCCAGGTCAATAATTAATGTTGTGGATAAGTCACTTTTTTACAGTTTATTTTTAAAAAATGATAAATATAATAATGTTTTTATTCTTAATAATACCTATACTGAGGTAATGAAAAGAATTTATATAAATATTAAAAAAAATGATTATTCATTTACTGAATTTGGTGAAATTGATGATAAAGAAAACCGAATTAGTTGAAAATTTTGAAATATAAAAAATAAAAAAAGTGAATATCATAAAATATTTATAGAAGTTGTTAGAAAATATAACTTTTTAAGTTCTGATGATAAAAAAATGTTTTAAGCAGGAAAATATAAATTGGAAATTAAATAATATATCTACAATTTTTCAATATAACGTTTGCAAATTAATAATTCTATAGTAGCAAAAAAGTTTAAGCAATAACTTTGCTTAGGTCTGAACCATTTTATAATTCGTTATGATTTTTTAGCTAATGCGTTAGCTATTAAAGTTTTATTTTACTAAATTGATTTTAATGATTAGATGATTTATTAAAATATAGAAATTTTTTATATGTCATTTGATATATTTTGTGAAATTATTTATATAAAACTAAAAATAAAATCAGGCAATACATTTAAATCGTATTTGCCTGAATTTTAAGAGATTAATTTAATATTTTTAGTTTGCTTTTGAAATATCATAAAAAATGCAAGGACTAGATAATTCTAATAATCAATTCTCTTCTATTTTAGTTTTTGTTTTAAAAGAATTGTTTATTTTAAATTTATATTTATTAAAAATTTTAATCATATCTTCATGGCTATAGAATCTATTTTTATTTTTTAGTCCATGTATTTCATAGTCTTGAATCTTTTTGTTTGAAAATGTTTTTAGTTCATAAATTTTAATTTTATTAATTCAAAAGTTTTTTTCTTCGTCGGTTGCAAAAATGTTATGGATTGTAAAAATGAAACGACTTTTTTTATCTTTTAATAAAATTCTAATTTTTTTAAACAAGTTTTTAACATCGAATTTACTAGTAATGTTTGATAGACCATTGGAACTAAAAATTATTAAATCATATTTACTTTTTTCGCTATATTCTAAAATATTGGCTAATTGAAAGTTAATATTTTTGTTTTCTGGAGCTGCTGATAATAGCTTTTTAGAGATATCAATAGCATCAATTTGAGCAGTTGGAAATAGATTTTTTAGTGCAATGGCAACGCGACCGGTGCCACACCCTATATCGAGAATATTGTTAATTTCCAATACACTTTTAATGACGTTATCAATTGCCGCTACTTCTGATTTTGAAAGTCCTCGATTAGTTACTTTTTTATATTCTTCTAAAATTTTTAAATTGTTGTAGAATCTCTTAGTTTTAATTTGTTTTCAATCATAAATTGTTAGTGCAATTCCCAAACATGAAACAACGACAATAATTGAGTAAAGAATAAAGCTGTATAAATAACTAAGTTTTGTTGTTAAAATTGTGAAAAATACTGTTAGTATTGAGGTTACAATTATTCTAAAGACAATTGATAAACCATTTTGTTTATGAAAACCCTTGTTATCAAATAACTGAAACGAAAGCGTGTAAAAAATTGAGATAAAGATTGAGAAAAGAAATTGTTGAATTGAAGTAATAATTACATAACTGATAAAATAGTCATTTTCATTTGATGAAGCAAATAATAGTCAAACAAAGTTCAATATTCCCATGATAATTGTTATAATCAAAATAAATAGTATTTGATTTTTAATGTATTTTTTAGCAATAAATGACGCAATCACCCCTAAAAGTGAAAATGTTGTAAAAATTATCGATAAATAAAATCCTCAAGTGTCAATTTTAAAGCTATTTATATTTGAAAAGAACTGTGAAAGTCCCGATGTTCTTGGATATAAAAATATGCCAATTATTAGTGATCCTGATAAAATAAAAATTCATGATTTTCATACACTGCGTTTTGTAATAATTTTCTTGCTTTGGTCATTGTTTTGAAAATTAGTAGCTACTTTATTTACTTTTAAAGTGAAATATAAAATTCCGGAAATTAAATACGATATCATATTCATAACTACAAGTCAGTAGAATTGAATATTTTTGAAAAGGAAAAATGATAATATTGCCGAGAGCAGAAAACCAAATGACGTAGCAAAAGAGTTAGCAATATTAATAGTTTTTAGTTCTTCATTGTTGTTAGTTATAAAGTAAACAATATTTTTCAAAAATACAAATCTAAAGGCATTAATAAATCCCAATATTGAACTACAAATAATTAAAATTAATGAAAGAATGGATTTATTGTCAGTGAAGAAAAATATAACAAGACTAGGAATGAGTAGTATAACACTTGTTAAATCCGATAGAAGCAATACTAATTTATTATTTTTTATTCTTTGGACAATTTTGCTACTAAAAATATAAACTAAAATTGAAGGTAATTGAATGAATAGATATAAAAGTGTTACTAGTCATAAATTACCAGTAAATTTATAGATAAAAATCGATGAGCCAAGTTTGAAGGCTTCAGATCCTATTAAAGAAAGCGCAAGCGAAGTGGTGTAATTGATACTATTTTTTTTAAAAATTGTCATGTTGTGAAACTCATACACATTAAATAATTTAATGTTCTTTCTACTACCGAGTATCTGCACAAATTAAATTAAAGTAAAAATAGATAAATATTCATCAGTTATTCATACTTTAATTTTTTTGTAATTTACATATAAAATTTTGGGAAAAACCAAAGTTTGAATAATCTGGTAGTAGATAATTATACATTAAATTAAAATTACTAAATTAAAAAATATAACGATTATATTTTCAAAAAAATTCTCAAATAATTATTTTTATGGCTATCAATATATTCAATTATTTTTAATTTATATTTTTATATTTTTGTCAAGGAGTTTATATTTATAATTAGTTAATTGTCTTTTATTATAAAAATTGATAAATATAATGCTTTATTTTTCTAAGAAATGAATTGTTATGCTCCTAATTTACAAAAACAAATAACTAATTTTTGATAAAATTAAAATGTTTTATGTAAAAAGGAGATATTCATGTCAAATAATAAAAAGTGAAAAAACAAAAAAATCAACATAAAAAATTATCAAGTAGTTGAAAAAAAACCGAGAAAACAATTATCTAATTCTTGAAGAATAGCATTAACTGGACTACTATTGATTGCGATCCCTTCATTTTTGTTATTTATATTTGTTGGTCGGGACGGATGAATATTTCCCCAAACAAAATCAATTGATAGATGATATGGCGAACTTCTAATCGGGTTAGCAATGGCATCAATTCAAGTTGCAATTGTATGTCTAATGATTTGAAAATTTAAATTCTTGCGACCTGAATCATTACACTTTTTAATCCCAATTTCTTTAGCGATGAATTCATTTTTAGTTTCTAGTGGCGTTGATCTATGATTTATTAGAGTTATACCAGCAGTAGGTTTAGCGTTTATGGCAATTCCAATTTTGTTACTAACCAAATATATAATAAGAAAACAAAATCAAAAGAAATTTGCGATGATTCAAGAAGAAGAATTAAAAAACAAATCATTGCTAGATTAGAAACGGCTAAACTTAGTTAATGAGTTTAGTCTTTATTGTTATTTTTAAGGAGAATAATATGTATAAAAAAATTAGTTTATTTGACAAAGACATTGAAGAATTAATAAATTTAGAAAATAAACGTCAAAGCGATAACATCGAATTAATAGCATCAGAAAATTATGTATCTGAAGATGTTTTAAAAGCCGCTGGTTCATGTTTAACAAATAAATATGGTGAAGGTTATCCTGGTAGAAGATATTATGGTGGCTGTGAATATATGGATCAAATAGAAACTATTGCTCAAGAAAGAGCAAAAAAATTATTTAACGTAAATTATGTTAATGTTCAACCATATTCAGGTAGTGTGGCCAACGCCGCTGTTTATATGTCACTTTTGGCACCGGGTGATAAAGTTTTAGGATTATCACTTGATTCAGGTGGACATCTAACACATGGTTATCGTATTTCATTTAGTGGATTATTCTATGAATCATATACATACACTGTTAATGATGACGGGGTTCTAGATTATGATGAGATTTTAAAAATTGCTAAAGAGGTAAAACCAAAAATGATAATTTGTGGTTATTCAGCTTATTCACAAATTGTTCACTTTGATAAATTTAGAAAAATATGTGACGAAGTTGGTGCTTATTTATTTGCTGATATTTCTCACATCTCTGGACTTGTTATTGCCGGAAAACATCCATCACCTTCTCCCTATGCTGATATTATAATGACAACAACTCATAAAACTTTGAGGGGAACAAGGGGTGCGATTATAATGACTAATGATGAAGAGATTTATAAAAAAATAAATCGTTCTGTTTTCCCAGGATACCAAGGGGGTCCACTATTCCACCAAATAGCAGCCAAGGCAGTTAGTTTTTATGAAGCGCTGCAACCAGAATTTAAGTTATATCAAGAACAACTATTAGTAAATTCGCAGGTTTTTTGTCAAACATTTATCAAAAAGGGTGCTAAGGTTATTTCAGGTTTAACCCAAAATCATTTATTTATGATTGATGTCAAAGCAACATACAACATTACTGGTAAAGATGCAGTTGAAATCCTTTCAAAAGTTAACATTACCGTTAATAAAAATACTATTCCTAATGATGCAGAATCTCCAATGATATCTAGTGGTATAAGACTCGGAACTGCTGCGATGACTTCGCGGGGATTTAAAGAAGAGGAATTTATTATTGTTGCCAACTTAATTGATAAAATTTTAAGAGAACCAAATAATGAAGCTCTTATAAAAATTATTAAAAAAGAAGTGGCAAAATTAACATCTTCCTTTCCTATAAAAAAATCGTATATTACAAGGTAAATTATGGAAATAATTAAAAATATCCAAAAAATCGTATCAAATGCCATCATAACCATTGCAGGAATTTCAAAGATCGAAAAATTAAATGACCATGAATCTAACGGTCAAGAAAATCAAGGAATGATAATTGAACTTTCAGAAAATAATCAAACAGTCAACATTACTGTTGGATTAATTTTGATTTCACATATTAGCGCAAAAAACATTGTTGAAGAAATGTATCAAAATATTTCGCATGTTTTCAAAAAGGAAAAATTAAATTTAGGAAGTTTAACAATTTATATTAAAGGAACTAAATAATGATAAAAATTACAGGAAAAATTTGAAAAGAAGCTTTAATTTCTGCTTCTAATAATTTACAGAATAAGAAAAATGCTATTAATGCTTTAAATGTCTTTCCGGTTCCCGATGGTGATACCGGTAGTAATATGGCTTCTACAATAGCGTCAATTAATGAAATAAAAGAAGAGACTTCTAAGATTTCAGACATATCAAAAGTAATATCACAAAACATGCTAATGTCGGCTAGAGGAAATTCAGGCGTTATTTTAAGTCAAATATTTAAAGGTTTTTCTATTGGTTTTAAAAATAAGAATGAAGCGACAGCATTTGATGTTATTAAGGCTTTTGAAGAAGCTTCTAAATCAGCTTATACAGCAGTTCTTAAACCAATTGAAGGTACTATTTTAACTGTTATTAGAGAAGTAGCTGAAGGGCTTCAAGAGCAAGTTACCATGGATGCGGGAATTGATGATATTTTTAAAATTGCTGTCAAAATAGCGCGAAAAAGTTGTGATAATACTCCAAAATTATTGGCCGTGTTGCAAGAAGTTGGAGTAACTGATTCTGGTGGTGAAGGATTATATGCCATCCTTGAAGGAATTGCTTCTTATTTTGATAATAAACCAATTACATTATTACATGATGAAAATGAAAAAATTACTAATTTTATTGGCAATAAAGAAGTATATGATGGTAAATTTGGTTATTGTACCGAATTTATTATGGAATTATATAAAGATTTTGTTTTAAATATGAACGCTTTAACTAAGAAATTGGAAAAAAACGGTGATTCGATTGTTGTTACTTCTGATGAAAATTTAATTAAGGTACATATTCATACAAGAAGACCTGGCAATATTCTAAATTTAGTTAATTCATGAGGCGAGTTTATCAAAATTAAAATTGAAAATATGACAATTCAAGCTAATCAAAGTAAGGAAAATGCCGAAAAATATAGTGCGAAAAAAGATAATGAAGTTGTTAGCATCAAAAAAAATTCTTGCGCTTTAATTTCATGTAACACCGGACAAGGAATGATTGATTTAGCTAAAGATAGTGGAGTTTCATATGTTGTTGAAGGTGGACAAACTAATAATCCTTCAATTCAAGATATTGTTGATGCAATTAATAAAGTTGATGCCGGAACAGTCTTTATTCTTCCAAATAACTCTAACATTACACTTTCAGCTCAACAAGCAGCAACAATTGTTAGAAATAAAAAAGTTATTATTATTCCAACTAAATCACAAGCTCAAACCTTAGGAGTTGCTGTTCGCTTTAGTGAGGATAATCCTGCTAATACTAACTTAAGTGAAATGACTAAAGCAGTCCAAAAAATTAGATATGGTGAAATTGCTCCATCAATTAAAGATACCAAATTAAATGGTATAAAAATTAAAGATGGTGATTATATGGTTATTGTCAATAATGAGCTTTATGATACAGCTAAAACTGGAAATGAAGCAGCAATTAAGCTTATCGATAATTTAATTGAAAAAAATTCAGAATTAATCACAATTATTTATGGACAAGATGTATCAGAAACCGACGCAAAAGAAATTCAAGATTACATTGAAATTAATTTTGATATTTCAGTAGATATCCAAGCTGGTGGACAAAGTATTTACCCATATTTAATTTCAGTTGAATAGAGGTCTATTATGAAAAAAATTGTTTTTGATTTATTAAATAACGATAATGGTCAACATTTTGCAATTGAGGGTGCTAAGCGATTTTTGAAAGAAAACCCAAATTATAAATTAATCTTAGTTGGTAATCGGGAAATGATTGAAAAAGAATTTTCAGAAATTAATAAAAATCAATATGAAATTTTTGAAAATAATGAAATTGCTAAAAAAATCGAAAGTCCAAGAGATGCTTTAAAATCAAATAGTTCAATGTTTGAGGCATTTGAACTTGTTTCATCAGAGAACGCCGACGGAATTTTAAGCAGTGGCGATAGTGCTTCTTTTATAATCTTATCGGCACTTAAAATTAAACGATTACCAAAAGTTTCACGCCCAGCATTCATGCCAATTATCCCAACATCTAAGGATAAAGACATTTTAGTTTTAGATGTTGGTGCTAATATTAATGTTAAGGCTGAATATTTTTTAGAGTGAGCTAAACTCGCAGTTCAATACTATGAAGCTATATATAATATTCAAAATCCAACGATTGGACAATTAAATATTGGAACTGAACATTATAAGGGAAGTGAAATTGCTAAAGAAGCTTATGAACTTTTAAAAAATAATCAAGACAATTTTAAATTTGCAGGATTTGTTGAACCAGGATCAGCAATTAATGGCGAAGTTGATATTTTAGTAGCTGACGGCTATGGTGGGAATATATTTCTAAAAACATTAGAAAGTTCGTTTTTAGCATTTTCAAAAATGTTAAAAGGTATTTTTCTAAAAAATTTCTTAACTAAAATTAGCGCACTTTTAGTAAAAAAACATTTTAAAAAAATGAAAAATCGCTTTGATTATCGAAACACTGGCGGGGCTTTTATTGTTGGATTGGAAAAAATTGTTGTTAAGGCCCATGGTGGTAGTGATGATTTAGCTTTTTATAATGCATTAAATCAAATAAAACTCGCAATTGATAAAAATTTAGTTGAAAAGTTAAAAGCAATTAACGAGGAAAAAAATGAAGAACTATAATTCTACTTTTGAGATCAAAATTAAAGAAGCTTTAAAAAAATGGAAATTTGATAATAACAATTCTTTAGAAGAGAAAGACTATGAAATTTTTTATCGAGCTTTTACTCACAAAACATATTCTAATGAACACAAAAATATCAAAAATTATCAATACTTAGAATTTTTAGGTGATACAGTTTTACAATTTACTGTTAGCGACATTATTTTTAGAAATTTTCCTAATTTTAATGAGGGTGATGCTACAGCTTTAAGATCTTCAATCGTGGACAAAAAAAATTTAGGGCAATGATCTGCAAAAATGGGACTTCCCCTTCTAATAAGAGCTTCAAGAAATGCTTTCATAAATGGCAAAAATATTAAAACTGATTCAGATATTTTTGAATCTTTAATTGCCGCTATATATCTTGTTTTTGGTTTTGAAAAAACATATGATTTTATTTCTAATTTGCTAAAATCGGAAATTAAAACTTTTTCTAAGAAATCATTAAAAGATTCAAAGTCAAAATTTCAGGAATTAATTCAGGGATCAGGAAATAACCGCATTGAATATGAAACATATGCAATTGAAAATTCATTATTCCGAAGTAATGTTTTTGTCAATGAAATGAAATACGGTTCTGGTGTTGGAAAATCCAAAAAAGAAGCCGAAAAAAATGCGGCACTTGATGCCTTAACGAAGGTTTAAATAACATTATTTAATTAGTATAATAAATGGTGCTTAAGATTGTAAAAAGCATCATTTTTATTTTATTTATTGTACAAATTAATAATTTTTAATTGACTATTTTTTACATAATTTAAGAAATTGATAACAAAATTATTATAATTATGTCATCAATTAGTATCTTTAAATATAGATATTTTAATAAATTGAAAGGACAAATATGAAATTAATCCAAGTTGAAGCCCATGGATTTAAGTCATTTGCTGATAAAGTTACATTAAAATTTGACGGTGGTGTTGTAGCCATTATTGGACCCAATGGTTCAGGAAAATCAAATATCAATGATGCAATAAGATGAGTACTAGGGGAAACTAGTTCAAAGGTTTTACGGGGAGATAATATGGAAGATGTTATCTTTGCTGGTTCTAAAACAGAAAAAGAAATGAACCGAGCAGAAGTAATACTTACCTTTGATAATCGTGACCGTGCTTGTGACATTCCTCATGATTTTTTTACAATATCAAGAGTGTTAAATCGTGGTAAAGGAAGTAATGAATATTACATTAATTCTGAAGTTGCTAGACAAAGAGACATTAAAGAAATCGCCATGCAAAGTGGTATTTCAAAATCAAGTTTAGCCATTATTGGACAAGGAACAATATCAGACATTGCTGAAGCTACTCCTGAAAGAAGAAGAGAAATTTTAGAAGAAGCTAGTGGTACTTCAATGTATCGGTCAAAAAAAATTGAAGCGCAAAGGAAACTTGAAAGAACACAAGAAGCTTTAGACCAAATCGTTATTTTAGTTGAAGAGCTTGAAAGACAGCTTAAACCACTACAAAGACAAGCGGAAAAAGCAAGAATATACAAAACTAAAGTTGAACAACTAAAGGATGTAGAAGTTACCCTACTAGTGCATGACTTTATGCACTATTCGGAGAGATTAGAACAATTAAAAACCGAAGCAAGAGAATACGATATTGTGCGTGAAGATCTTGAATCTAAGGTTTTAATGTATGAACAAACAATTAAACAAAAAACTGGCATTATTCAAAATCTTGAGGAAAACATCAAAAATATTGCTAGACGTTTAGATGAAGTAAATTCGGAAATTAGTAATCTAGAAATTAGAAGTGCTAAGGAAGAAAAACATCGTGAAATGCTAATAAATGGGGAATTGATTGCCACTGCAAAAGAGCAAGCTGACGCCTTAAAAATGGAATTAAATACTATTAACACTAAAATATTAGGTTATAAGGAATTTATTCAAAAGAAAAAAGCTGATATCGAAAAATTACAAACATCAACTGCAAATCGAGCAGCTATGATTTCGACAATTAAACATGACATTTCATCTGACACAGATAAACTTAACAAAATTAGATCAAAATTAGACGTAATTGAAGAAATGAAATCTAATCGAACCAATTTGGCTAAGGGAACAAAAAATATTGTTGAAAATGCCCACCTATTTAAAGGATATAAAAATTTAGTAAGTGAATTAATTGCAGTTGAGAATACTTATGCGCGAGCAATTGAAACTATTTTGGCAGCCGCAATTCAACACATCGTTGTAGATAGCCCTGAAACAGCTGTTAAAGCCATTAACTTTTTAAAGGAAAATAACGGAGGACGTGCAACATTTATTCCGCTAAGTTCAATTAATCCTAAATATGTTAATGAACAACATATTATCGTTGCTAAAACACAAAAAGGTTTTATTGGAATTGCCGCCGATTTAGCAGCAACAGAACCAGAATTTGATGTACTAAAAAGATTTCTATTAGGAAATATTTTGGTTTGTGACACGATAGAAAATGCAAGCAAATTATCTAAATTGCTAGAAAAAAGATATATGGTTGTATCACTTGACGGAGATATTATTCGAGTTGGTGGAGTAATGTCAGGTGGACAAGTTAGTCAAAATATTTCGATTTTCGGAGTAGATGAACAAGTTAAACAATTAGAGGAATTAGTTCCTGCTATTAAAAACAAAATTGCAATCTTAAATGAAAAACTATCAACCATTCAACATGAACAAGATTCAGAAACAGCCTTACTTTCAAATTACACAATTGAAAGAGCTAATCATCAAAAGGAATATGATTTAGCATTGGAAAAATTTGATGAATTGAAAGTTAAATATCAATCGATTTCAAATGAAATTTTTTCAGAAGGTCAAGTGGTGGATATTGCCGCACAAATTCAAAAATTAACTATTGATCGTAGTGATTTATTAGCAATGAAAACTAGTCAAGAAGATTTATACTACAGTTCTAAAAAAGAATTTTATTTAATGAATAGTAAAAAAGCAGAAGCTAATTCAGAGCTTAATCAACTATTAAAAACTAACGCTCAAAAAATCGCAGAAAAAACAAAAGCAGAATCAATTATTCAACAAGCAAAACAAAGATTGGCAGAACAGTACAATATGCTATTTGAAACTGCTAAGGAATTCTATAATCCAACAATCGATTTTGATGTTGCTCGTAGTTTAGTTAATAGTCTAAAACAAGATATAAGGGAATTAGGACATGTTAACCTAGATTCAATTAATCAATTAGAAGAAGTTGAAAATAGATACAATGATGTTAAATCACAGCAAGAAGAAATTGCTGCTGCAAAATTAACCATTGAAGAAGCAATTGATGAAATGGATAAAATCATTATTGAAAGAATTACTAAGACAGTTGAACTTGTTAATAATGAATTTAAGCATGTATTCTCAAGAATGTTTGGCGGCGGTATGGCTGAAATTAGGTATACCGATCCAGATAATGTTTTGGAAAGTGGAATTGATGTTATTGCTCAACCACCAGGCAAATCAATTCGAAATTTAAAACTATTTTCAGGTGGTGAAAAAGCCTTAATAGCAATCTCATTACTATTCTCAATTATTAAAGCTAAACCTTTACCACTATGTATCTTAGACGAAGTTGAAGCCGCATTGGATGAGGCTAATGTTATTCGTTTTGCCGAATTTTTACAAAGTTTAAAAATAGATACTCAATTTATTGTTATTACTCACCGTCAAGGAACAATGGAAAGAGTTGACAAACTGTATGGCGCAACTATGCAAAAACGTGGTGTTACCACTTTCTTTGCTGTTAATTTACATGAAGCTAAGAAATTAATTGTTGAAGAAGAAAAATAAAACCAAAGATCAAAAATTTAATCAGTTACGGTTTTATAAAACAAAAATTCGAGTGCAACTTAGCACTTGAATTTTTGTTTTGAGAATAATTAACTACCCATTTTTTTGTTCTTACATATGGCGGATAGTAAGGGATTTGAACCCTTGAATGCCTTTCGACATTATTAGTTTTCGAGACTAACCTTTTCGGCCACTCAAGCAACTATCCACAGTATTTTATTCACATGTAATATTTTACTATAAAAAATTAAATTAAAATTTGTCTGTATTTTTGAATTAATTAATTAAATAAAAAAATTGCTATTTATAATATTTTTTTACCTTATTTTCTTGCGGAAAAAAATTCTATAGGTAATTTGTGCTATAATAAAAAAGTTCATTTATTACAATTATATGGAGATTTAAAATATGTATGGCTTAGTTTTTTATTTAAATAAGGAAGTTCTTAAGAAGGCTTATGGACTTGAAAAAAACTATAAACAAGCATATGAAGATGTTAGAGATATTTTAAGACATTATGGTTTTCATTGGCTATCAAATAGTTTTTATTTTTCTCGTTCAATTAATAATCTAAAACAAATTTTTCAAGCTATTCAACATTTAAAAAAACTTAATTGATTTGTTGAATCTCTAGTAAGTTTACATATTTTTAAAATGGAAGACTTATCAAATTTCACAGAGTATATGAGTTCAAGCACCGACTCATTTGATGAATAATTTTAAGATTAAAAATTTAAGGACAACTACAGCAAAAATTAAAATAAAAAAGCGATCATTTTTTGATTGCTTTGTTTTTGTATACTATTAATTTGACACAATTTCAAATAAATGTGAAGGGTCTGCCGCTAAGGCTTCCTTGAATTTATCGGAAGTTGTTTTATCTAAAATTGTTAGTTTAACTTTTGCTAATGTTTCCATTTTTGGATGAATGTAATCTAAAAAGTCGACATCAACATTTACGAGACTCGCAGGTAATTCCAATTTAGTAAATTTATTTTGTGACAGAGCACCACTTTCAATTCTTGTAACTCTCGATAAATCAATTTCAGTTAAAAGGTTATTTGCAAAAACTCCCTTTGTTAAAACTGAATAATTTACTAGGTCTTTCATATTAATAGATTTAATTTTGTTGCTTCTAAATGCGCCTTCCCCAATAACTGAAATACTATTAGGTAAAATTAATTCCTCAATTGAATTTTTTTCAAAAGCATTATCTTGAATTTCTTTTAGTTTATTACCAAAAGTAATTGTTTTTAGTGAATTAATTTCTGAAAATGCCCCTTTTTCTATTAATTCTAGTGATTCAGGTAGAATAATTCTTTCAATATTAATTTGTTGGTCGGTAATGATTCCATTTGCTATTTCTTTTCTATCGCCTTGATTGTTAATGGTAAACAATCTTAGCAGTGTTTTTCATGAAAAGGCTGATTGTGGAATAACTTTTAAATTTGTTTGTGAAAGATCTAAAGTTTTGGTTGTGCTATTGTAATAATTTTTAGCATCACTTCCAAATAAAAATTTCGCTGCAAATTCATTGGCATTTTCACGACTACATGCAATAGCGGATAATCCTAAAATAGCCGGTGTTATAATTGCTGCTGCAAATCCTAAACTAATTCTTTTTAATTTATTATTTTTGTTAAACATAGAACTCATTTTACCATATTTCATTAAATCTTATATCTTAAATGGATATATTCAATTAAAATTATCAATATGAACAATCTAAAACTGATATCAAAATATCAACCTGCTGGTGACCAAATTGCGGCCATCGCTGAATTAGTTGCTGGTTTAGAAGAACAAAAAAAGCATCAAATTCTATTAGGAGTAACCGGGTCTGGTAAGACCTTTACTATTGCGAATGTTATTAATCGAGTAAATCGACCGGCATTAATTATTAGTCATAATAAGACCCTAGCAAGCCAATTGTACACGGAGCTAAAAGAACTATTTCCAGAAAATCGAGTGGAATATTTTGTTTCTTATTTTGACTACTACAAACCAGAAGCTTATTTGCCGAAATCTGATTTATATATTGAAAAAACTAGTAAGAATAATAAAGAATTAGAAGCAATGAGGATGTCGGCTATTAATGCTTTAAGTATTCGTCATGACACAATTGTCGTGGCCTCAGTTGCTTCGATTTATGGTGAATTTAATCCGACTGAATATCGTAAAAACTTTATGCCAATTGAAAATAATTTAAAAATTAGTCGGAAAGACCTCTTAATTAGATTAATTCAAATGGGCTATGAGCGTAATCAAGGAGAGCTTAGTCGCGGTCAATTTTATACTAAAGGCGACGTTATTGAAATATGCCCAGGTTACAGCTCTGATTATAATATTCGTATTGAAATGTTTGGTGATGAGATTGAAAATATTTCATTAATTGATTCATTAACAAAAAATTTAATAAAATCCCAGAAATCATTAACAATTTTTCCAGCCACAACTTATACAGTTAATCCTAACAATATTGAAAGTATTTGTGAAGCGATAAAAATAGAACTAGAAGATCAAATTAAATATTTTAAACAGGAAAATAAATTATTAGAAGCGCAACGAATTAAAGATCGTACATTGAATGACATTGATTCAATTAAGGAATTTGGTTATGTTAATGGAATGGAAAACTATGCTCGATATGTTGATGGTAGGGAAGCCGGCCAACGTCCATATACATTGTTTGATTATTTACCTGACGACGCTATTATTTTTATTGACGAAAGTCATTTGATGATTCCGCAATTAAATGGAATGTATAACGGTGATCGTTCAAGAAAAGAAACATTAGTTAAATATGGGTTTAGATTGCCATCTGCACTAGACAATAGACCATTAAAATTCTTTGAATATGAAAACTTTTCGCATCCTAGAATTTATATGTCAGCAACACCAGGTGAATATGAACTTGATAAAACCGAAGGCGAAGTTATTACTCAATACATTCGTCCGACTGGTTTGCTTGATCCAATTATTGAAATTAAACCAAAGAAAAATCAAATTATCGAACTTTATGATTTAATTCAAAATCAAATTAAGAAAAAAGAAAAAACTCTAATTTTAACTACCACAAAAAAGAATGCCGAAGAATTATCACTTTATTTTCAGGAACAAAAAATTAAATGTGCTTATATTCATGATCGTTTTAAAATTTTTGAGAGAAATGAAATTCTTAGAGGACTTAGAATTGGTAAATTTGATGTGGTAATTGGTATTAATCTATTGCGTGAAGGAATTGACTTGCCTGAAGTTAGTTTAGTTTGTATATTAAACGCTGATAGTGCTGGTTTAATGCGAGATACTCGAAGTTTAATTCAAATTGTTGGGAGAGCTGCGCGAAATGTTAATGGAAAAGTTATTTTCTTTGCAGATGAAATTACTAATAGTATGAAAGCTGCAATTGAAGATAATAAACATAAACGTAAAATTCAAAATGAATATAATCAAAAGCACAATATAATTCCGCAAACTATCATTAAAGCAATCCCTAAATCCGAACATGATGACGAAATTTTTGATAAACTTTTAAATGAGAAAGATTACACCAAAATGATTCATAATAAAAAATTTATCAATTCAATGATTTATAAAATGAAAGATTTAGCTAAAAATAAAAAATTTGAAGAAGCGATAAAAATCCGAGATTATTTAATTGAACTCGGAGTGGATCTTGAAAAATAATTTTAATATCACAGTAAACGCTGTTAATTGTAAGAAATAGAAAAGAGTTATATTATGGGAATACCAATAGGGGCTAGTTTATTTTTATTTTTGTTAGGTATATTAGTTACGGTAATTTATGTATTAGTAAAAAAGAAAACTTTAGACATTGAGCAAAAAGATGTTAAACGTGCATTTGATCCAAATAAAAAAAGGCATTTTATCCCTTCTAGAATACAAAAAGAAAATCTTTATGATCCTTCCTGGCTTGAAAATAATTCTTCAACTAATGAATATGTAAAAATTTATTATGAAGTGATTAGAAAAATGCGTCAGGAAACTAATTTTAGGCATATTGTCGCGCCATATAATAAATTAGAAATTGCTAATTATGTTAATAATTCTATAAATCCTAAAAATGGACTTTGAAATTATCAAATACACCACATTGATGAGATTAGAATTTCTGGCACATTTTTTTCAACAATGCCCGAATATGAAACATCATTAGCAATCTTAGTTAGCACAGAAGAGCATTTCTTCTTACATTATTTAATTGTTATGGCTAAAACTACATCTCCTAATGGTCGAATTTTAAAAGAATTTGGTGATTTAGAAATAGGCCTTGAATATTGAGTTGAAATGGCTAGAAAATATTGCCTAAAATATGGTTTAAAATATGATGATAAATTCTTAGATTTAATTTTTATTGAAAGAGAAATGCATGAGATGCTAGTATAGAGGCATCTCTTTTTATTTTAATTTTATTTTTGACAAATTTATATGACAACAAATATTTTCTTGTAGAAAAGATAAATTTATTATAAAAATCTCACAACGTCGGTTGTGAGAGTAATTATAAATATTTATCAATTAGTATTTTTTTCATTCATATCAAAATTCATTTTTATCTTCATCTTTTTTGATTGCTATTTGATAAGTTTTTGATAGAGCATTTCGTTCATTAAAAATTGCCATGTATTGACGGTAATTTGTAATAGTTCTAGCATTTTGTTTTCAAATTTGGTAGTTGTCATTAGCGTTATTTTTATCTAAAATATCGCTAATTTCATTGTCATCAATTTCATTATCATCATTTTGATCGATTCATATTTTAATATTTAGCTTGCCATCTTTTTCAATATATTTGTTAATTTCATTTATACCGACTGAATCTGAATAATAAGCTACATATTCATAATTACTTTGATTTTCAGGATATATAGTTTTTTCAGTGTAGTTATTAATTTTACCTTCAGTGTATGTTTGATTTCAATATTTTTTAGCAATAAAATTGTATTGAGTCGGATTTAATTTAATTTTTAGTGGATCTTTATTTGCTGAATTTATTACAAAACTAAATTTATGATTTGGAATTGAATTATTTAGAAAATTTTTATTAATTTTTAGATAACCACCAAAATTAATGTTATTGTAATCTTTTCGATCTTCAGTTCATTTGCTTGTATCACTACCAATATAACTAATGGCTTGGCGGTATCCCATTAAATCAAGATAGGCTTTAAATAAACCCTTAGCACGTGAATTTTCTCCAGCAATATTAATGTATGGATATTCTTCATCTTTAGTGTAGTATTTTTTTAATTCCGGATCAAAAACTCAGTTATTAGAAAAAATTTTAAAATTACTCTGATTTTCACCTGTTGCATCAAAACCAATTGTTTTTAGAATATCATCTCCAATGGCGGTTAAGTAAACATCAGAATTAAAACCCCTAGATCCAAAACCTGAAAAATATAAATAATTTAAATAGCTATTACTATTTTTATATAATTTAGGGTTTGCTGTATATGAAAGTTTCAAAAGTTCTCTTGGCACTAATTCTTCAAATGAATAAAGATATCTAATTTTGTCGGGATCTGTTTTTTTACCAAAAAATACTCTATTGCTATCATTATTGTTAAAGAAATAATTTGATTCTATTCTACCAAGTGTTTTAAATCTTATTCTATCCTTAAGATTGCTATCATAATTTAGATTTGAAAATTTAAACAAATCATATGAACTAAATTCACGAAAGATGGGAGTTCCATTAGAAATGTGGAAGTCTCTTCGATTTCTTACAAAATTTTGATTTTCAGTGTAACCTAAATTTGTTCTAAATTCAGTTAAAAATTTATTATTATTGGCCTCAATATTAGTAACTAGTTCTCTTCTTTTTTCATCGCCAATTTTATAAACTAGATCAGTATTAGCATTCGGATCTGATCTTTTAGTACTTTTGTTATACACATTATCGATGTGATGAGTATATTCGTGAGCTAAAACCGAAAGAAGCATTTCAACTTTTTGTTCAACTGGTCATTTGGTAAATGTCCCATCTTTTTTAACAATACTATCAATAAATAAGTAAATACTAAATTCAGATGGTAAATAAACTCCGTTGGCATTACTTACATTAGCAAATGGAATTTGTTTATTGATATATATGGTATTTAAGGAATTTAGTTCTGGTCCGAAATTTACACGTTTTTTAAAAAGTTCATTTAATCTTTGAATTCCTTCTTCGTTTAAAAAATAAATAAGATTTCCTTCTTGATCTCTAGCAACTGGGTATTCAATTACTGATAAATTTCCAAATTTATATTCCTTGTTAGCAACTAAAAGACTTTCATTTTCACTGCTATTAATAAGTTTAGTGTTAAATCTTTTTGCATCTTTGCCATCTGAGTCGATAATTGTAATTTTCGGATTCGATAAATCTTCAAAACTGTCTTTAAAATAGTGGTATCCAACATATCCAAGCCCACCAACAATCGCGATTCCAAAAAGAAATAGTAAGAATTTAAAAAATCCACCACCCTTTTTTTTCTTATTTTTGTAACTATCATCAATACTTTGTTCTTGAATAGAATTTTGATCATTCGAAGTTTGTTTTTCTTCTTGATTTTGGTTTTCTAAGTTATCATTAGGGTTATTTAAATTCTCATTTTCATTATGTTCATTTTTTTTATCATCTTCATTCATGCCTATACCCCTTTGAATAAATTAATAAATAATATTTTAATTCAAAATCTAAAAATCATAAAACTAAATTTAAAGAAATAGTCCATAATCATTGATTTAAACATTTATTTTTTCACAAATATTGTTTATTTTATTTACCTTTATAAATTAATATATAATAATATCCAATATGTTGAGAATTATTGCTGGAAAATATCGTTCACAAATCCTTAAACAGCCTAGTAAAAATACTACTCGACCTACAATTGACCGAGTACGTGAGGCGATTTTTTCATCTATTCAATTTGATATTGAAAATAAAGTTTTTTTAGATCTTTTTTCTGGAAGTGGTTCATTTTGTTTAGAAGCTCTTTCTAGAAATGCTAAAAAAGCAGTTTGTGTTGAACGTGATTATAATGCCTATAAAATTATTTTAGAAAACCAAAAGAAATTAAGAGAAGATAATCTAAAAGTTTTTAATACTACAGCCCAACGATTTTTAGAACAAAATCTAGATTATAAATTTGATTATGTTTATTTAGATCCACCATTTGCTGATAAAGAACTTTTGTTGTGATGCTTAGATAGCATTTTTGAAAAGCGAATTTTAAATGATAAAGGACTTGTAATTGTTGAAACTGATTCTGGTGATTTTTTGGCAAGCAACAAGGTGTATAATATTATTAAGAGCAAAAAATATGGTAAAATATTTGTCTATTACATCGCTTATACACAATTGAAATAATATTAATGACAGGAGAAAACATGGATAAAAAATTAATTATATTTACTGGCCCCAGCGGCGTAGGGAAGGGTACGGTTGAAAAAATTTTATTTAATCAAAAAGATTTAAAATTAAAACTTTCTGTTTCGATGACTACAAGACAACCACGTGAAGGTGAAGTGGATGGTATTCATTATTATTTTGTTTCAAAAGAGACTTTTAATGCTTGTTTAACTGATAATCGCTTAATTGAATATTCAATGCATTTTGATAATTATTATGGAACTTTATATTCTGAAATTGACCGAATTTGTGAACAAGGTAAAATTCCGTTTCTTGAAATTGAAACTAATGGTGCTAAACAAATTTTAGATTATTATAAAAAAATGGGGAGACAAAATGAGGTATGCTCAATTTTTCTAATGCCTCCTTCATTTACCGAGCTTGAAAAAAGAATTGAAGGTAGAAATACTGAAACTGAAGATTTAATTGCTAAACGACTAAGTAAGGCGCAAGAAGAAATTGCGTTTTCAACTTTATTTCAACATGTCGTAATTAATGATGATGTCGAAGAAGCAGCTGCTAAAATTCGCGAAATAATTTTAAAGGAATTCAAAAAAGTTATTGAAGGCAAAAAAGAAAATCAAACTGAGGGGAGAAAAGCTTAATCAGTTTATGAGATATTGCATTAATTCAAATATTGGAATTGTTAGAAGTGAAAATCAAGATCGCGGCGATATTGCTTGAAACGAAAAGTGAACGCTCGCCATGTTATGCGATGGTATGGGTGGACATTATGGTGGCGCAAAATGCGCAGATTTAACCATTAATTTATTAAAAAAATATTTTAATGATTCATTTTTGGTTGATACAGCCTTTGATGATAAAAATAAAATAATTGATTGATTTAATGCAGCCTTAAGTTTTATCAAAGAGAATTTAATAAAATTTGCAAATCAAAATCCAGAATTTAAAAGTATGGGCACGACATTAACGACTTGCCTAATTTTTAACGCTAACAGAATGGTATATGTTTTTAATATTGGAGACTCTCGAACTTATGTTTATAATGGTCTTCTTCATCAAATTACCAAGGATCAAAATTTGTATAATCAAATGATTTCTCAAAAAATTTTAGACACTGATTTGGCTAGTAAACATCCCGATGCTAATAAGCTTGTGAGTTGTATTGGACCGAGTACGATAATTAGATATGATAATTATATTATTAGGCCAAGTTCTAATATCAAATATATAATCCTATCTTCAGATGGACTACATGATTATGTGGATAAACCAGTCATTGAACAAGTTATTCAAGATGTAAAAAAAACATTAGAGGAAAAAACTAAATTATTAATTGAATATGCTAAAAGAAACTTATCAAAAGATAATATTACAATAATGATAGTGGAGTTGAATGATGATGAAAAAAGAATTGGATAATTATCCAGATTTAAATAGCAAATTTACAGATTTTGAACTAATTGGCGAAGGTGGATTTGGTCAAGTTTATTCGGCTGTATATAAAAAGGATAATAAGCGCTATTCAGTTAAAACTTTAAGATTTGATGCTAATCAAACCGAATCTAGTAAACTTCGTTTTATTAATGAGTGTAAAGTTCTTAGAAAAATATCTAGTCGTCATGTAGTAAAAATCCTTATGTATCATATTGGAGAAAAAGAATCATATTATGTAATGGAACTAATTCATGGTGAAGGACTCAAAAATATTATTCGCAAAAATCAAAAACTTTTACCAGATATTGCCGTACTATACGCAAAAGAAATTTGCCAGGGTTTAATTGATATTCATAAACAAAATGTTATTCATCGTGACCTTAAGCCAAGCAATATTTTAATCGAAAATGGTACTAACAATGTTAAATTAATTGATTTTGGAATTTCCTTAGATGAAGACACTATTCGAGTTACAGCGGCTAATAAAACAGTTGGTTCAGTTCAATACATTGCTCCGGAGATTCTAACTCAAGCTCAAGGACCATCAATTTATAGCGATATCTATGCACTTGGAATAATTTTGTACGAAATGCTTGTTGGCAAAGTTCCATTTTCATCCACAGACCATCAAAATATTATGCTTATGCAAATTAATTCGCCAGTTCCTAGAATAGAAAATGTTAATATCACAATTCCCCAAGCACTAGAAAATATAATTATTAAATGTACTGCCAAAAAAATTTCACAACGTTATGAAAATTGTCAACAATTACTTTTAGATTTAGAGACTTGTTTAGATCCAAAACGTGCTAATGAAAGACGTTTGGAACTTACAAATAATTCAGTAAAAAAAGGTATTAGTAAATTCTTCAAAAGTAAAACTTTTACCATTCTATTTTTTACCATTGGTGGACTAATTATTTTAATTACAATTATTTTCTTATCATTATGAGCTGGAGAGGTGATATAAATGCCAATAGGAAAAATTGTTAAATCAGTGGCTGGGTTTTATGATGTCAAGGATTTCGAAAGTAAACAAATCTATCGGGTAAGAGGGAGTGGTAAACTACGACTATTAGATTTTAAGCCGATTGTTGGCGATTATGTTGTATTTGAAATTGGGAGTTTTATTAATAAAATTTTAGAACGAAAAAATTTCTTTATTAGACCTAAAATTGCCAATGTTGATCAGGCAATTGTTGTCATGTCATTAGTTGAACCGGAATTTAGTTATTCTTTAGTTGATAAATTTTTAATTATTGTGGAAAACAAAAACGTTAAGCCTATTATTGTTTTAACAAAAAAAGATTTAACTTCAGATTCTAAAATTGAATTCTATAAAGACCAAGGGTATGAGGTTTTTGAAATTAATTATCAAACTAAAACTGGTTTTGACGGACTTGAGGAAATTTTTGAAAATAAAACTAGTTTTTTTGTTGGTCAAACTGGTGTTGGTAAAACTACTTTGATTAATTATTTAGCTAAAACACATTTTGAAACTCAAGCAATATCAAAATTTCTTAACCGGGGAAAGCATACTACTAGAGAAGTAAGTTTAATTGAATACAACGGTGGTGAAATTATTGACACACCAGGATTTTCTTCAATTGAGTTCGATTTAACAATCGATGAAATCCCTAAGGCTTTTTATGCTTTTAGAGAGGCTGCAAAGTTATGTAAATATCGAAGCTGTCATCACTATCGTGAGTCGGAAAACGATTGTCAAGTTAAAAAGCTAGTAAGTGAAGGTATTATAAAAAAAGAGCGATACTCAAATTATCTAAGTTTCCTAGAAAAAATATTAGAAAAAGAAAAAACATATTAATTAAGGAGAAAAAATGAAAAAGCTTAGTCCATCTGTTTTAGATGTTCCCAAAGAAAATTTAGTTGACTATATAAATACCCTAGTGAAATGGGGAGTGCATAATGTACACTATGATGTTATGGACAATATTTTTGTTCCTAATCACGCACTAAAATTAGATGAAATTAAAAAAGTTCATGAACAGTGTGCTAAACATGTGATGGATATCCATTTAATGGTATCAGAGCCTTTTAAATACTATGAAATGTATAAAGGAATTGGCGATATTCTAACTTTTCATTATGAGGCTTTCAATAACAATGAACTTAATGAATTAATTGCCACGGCCAAAAAAGATAATGTCAAACTAGGATTAGCTATCAAGCCTAACACTAAAGTTAAAGAAATTTTGCCATACATAAAATCATGTGCCCTAATTCTAATAATGAGTGTTGAACCTGGTTTTGGTGGTCAAAAATTTATTGAAACAAGTCTTGATAAAGTTAAAGAAATTACTGATTTTATTCACAAAAATAATTTAAATGAAACTATCATTCAAATTGATGGGGGCGTTAAAGACATCAACATCAAATCATGTTTTGAATCTGGTGTTTCATTAGCTGTTGTCGGTTCTTATTTAGTGAAAAATTTTTCAGAGGAAACTGTTAAAAAATTAATTGCTTAGTTTCAATGATATAATAATTACATTATGTTTTCAAATACTCAAGAATCAAAAATGAATAATGGGTTTAAAAGATCATTATTAGTTTTTAATGTTCTAGCCATTATCATTCAAATTATTCAATTAGCACTTTTAATAAATTATTTTGTTACTTTTTTATCGTATTTAAATAATCAAGATAGTACAAAAACTTTTTCTCCATTTGCTAGTTTAATTCCAATATATATTCTATCGCCGATAATAACTGTTTGCTTTATTCTAAATATTTTTGCGATGATTCGCGCTTATAAGGTTCATAATAATCTCAAAATTGCTATATTGTTTGGATTATCATTATTTATTGCCATTGGAATATTAGGCTTGATTGCTACAATTCTCCTTATAAAAGAGGAAAATAAGAAATTAGCTAATAGTAATGGATATTCAGAAAATATGGACGATATTCCTGAATTACATGATACAACTGATAATAACAATGATTCTAGAAAAGACGCTTAAGCTTGCTTAAGCTTTTTATTTTTAATGTAAATTAAACAAATACTTATATACAAAAATTACTTTTATTTTTTAAAATTTACTTTTTTTAAGTTTTATTTTTTTTAAAAACACAAAAAAAGTGAATATATTTTCTATAATTAAAATGTTGATTTTGTTAAAATCATTTATGTTTTTATCTTCAACATTAAAAAAACAAAGGAATTTTATGAACAAACCTGTCAAAAAAGCAATATTGGCATTTAATATAATCTCTATTATAGCTTCACCTATTATCTTAGGTTTATTAGTTGCTATAGTTTTATTATTCAATTCTGAGAGAACAGAATCTGAATCAACATCATTTTTATTGAAAATAATAGCAGAAATTCTAGCATTATTGCTATTTTTAACCCTAAACTTCATAGCTTTTGTGTTAAATATAATTGGCATTACTATCGGATTTAAAGAAAAAAAATCCACTGCCGGGATTATGTTTATTTTATCAATTGTCTTTAGTGGTTTAATGGGAATATTTGGAATAATAGGATCTGTTATGCTATTAAAAGATTATCCAAATAACCAACAAAGATATAATAATAATATGTCAAACTCAAATAATATGAATAGAATCTAAATTATATAAAATACATTCAAATACAATTTGGGTGTTTTTTATTTACATATTTTTTAGTTTTATAAATAATTTATTATAGGTTTCTTTAAGTTTATTATAATTATCGATATTAATTTTTAGTAATTGATAATGTTTTCTAACAACATGAATTTTATTATCAACTCACTTATTTCATATTTTGTCATTAGTATTGGTTTCTTCATTTTCAATATTTTCGCAAAGCAATTCAACTGATACAAAATTAATGTTCATTAAGCGAATATTTTTTTCAAATTGCGATTCTAATTTAATTATTAGATAATTTAGATCATCTTTGATATGTAATCTGATTTCATGCGAGAGTTTAGCAAATTTTTCTAGCAAGCCTTGGATAGTTGCACATGTTTTTTGAAATTTTAAATCTAGAGTATTAGCTCGAGTTAAAACTTTTTTACTTAGTTTAGTATTTAGATAAAAGTTTTTATCGATTTTATCATTAATAATTTTTATTTGATTATTAGCTCAAATAATTACCTGCAAAATTTTTTTAATTGTTTGTTTATTATTTTTTTTCATTTTACTAACCTTTTTAAATTCAAAATTTTATTTATAATTATAGTCAAAAAATTTAGCTAACTATCTAGAAAAATAATGCCGCTACATTTGCATCTTGGTTTGAATCTATTTTTATTTATTATCTCGAATGCATTTTTTGATCTGCATTTTTCTTAGATTTATTTAAATTAATTGCTTAATTTTTTAATAAGAGATGATAAGTAGTTAATAAATCACCAAATATGCAAAATTTTACAAGCAATAATTTTATGCAATGTATTTTAAAATTTAATTGCTAGCATTTATTTTCTTGTGCAAAATTGGAAATATAATCTAATTGCGTTTTTGGTATGATAATTTCATCCATTTATTTATTTTGTGATATTTATCTTAATAATTTAAAGCAGAAAGCATTAATAATAAATTATAAATTTTGCTGGCTAGCATATAAAATATTTTGATTTTCATTGCTATTAGGATAAAATTTTCGAATAATAAGTTGACATTTATACTATTTATTATGTTATTGTTTTTAGAATGGTTGTTTCTAAATTACTTCTAAAATTAGAAATAAAACGACATCATTTTGAAAAGATATTAATTTTAATAATGATTTAAAAAATCAAATATAAATTTAAGAATATTAGCATTTTTAATTATTTTTATAAAAATTTTTTGCATTATTTAAATTATTTGATAAAAATGTAATATGATATATGAGTATTTGTATATTTGTGTGCACATAAAGTTTGTAAATTAATAAATAATCACCATCAAATCACATGATTTGGGGTGATTTACTTTTTATATTTGTTCTTTATTTTTTTACTAATTTTAAAAAAGCGAAAAATATAACTTTAAATACTATAAAATTAATTTAGTAAAGTTTTTACAAAATCATTTTAAAAAAGGAGAATTTTATGGAAAATAAAGAAATGAAAAAACCTATGGAACCACAAGTAAGCGAAAAAAGTAGAACAGTGCTATCATTATTATCTTTTTTCTTTGGAACATTAGGAGTTGATAGATTTTACGGCGGTAGAGTAGGACTAGGACTATTGAAATTATTTACCGGTGGCGGTTTCGGAATTTGAGCAATTATTGACTTTTTCCTAGCAATCGCAGGTGTTCAAAAAGATGAGAAAAAATTACCAATTAAAAAATAAATTTTATAAATAATAAATTTTTAATAAATGATAATTTTAAAAATAATATATAAAGAGCCAACTAAAATTCTTAGCTGACTCTTTATATATTATTTTTAAAATATTTATTTGCATTTACAATGATTCTAGTCTATTATCATAATTTTTTTATAATTAGAATATTGATTTTTAATAAGTGATAATGTTTTCTTACAACATAAATTTTGTTATTAACTTATCTATTTGATATCATATTATTAATATTGATTTGTTTACTTTTAATATTTTCCCAAAATAATTCGGTAGATACAAAACTAATGGTTGTTAATTAAATAATTTTTTCAAATCGGCACTTTGATTTAATTATTAGAAAAATAATTCCTGTATAGTTTTTTAATTAGTTGCTTATTAATGTTTTTATAAATTTGAATTTTTGCTTTTAATCACCGTTAAAAAAATCCAAATTTTTTTAGGCAAAATATTTTATTTTCTTGAAAAAATAAGCATAAAATATGCATAAATTTAATTTTAAAAAATATAAAATAATTATTTTTCTATATAATTTCAATTAATAAATGTTTTAAAAGATTTTAATAGCACGCTTATTTTTGCCAATTTCCGCTTTTTTTCGCAAATTTCGGCATAAAAATTACTTTATCGGTTATTACTTCTGTTCGATTTTCCAACAAAAAATGTTTAAATAATCATTAAAAATGCCATTTTAGAAAAAAAATAATTTTTTTTAGCACTCTTTAAAATTAAGTGCTAAAATATATTTGAATGTTTGGAAAAAAATGAACATTTATGTATTAAAAAAAGGAGATTAAATATGGCAAAAGAAATAATCCTAGGTATTGACTTAGGTACAACTAACTCTGTTGTTTCAATCATTGAAAATGGTAAAACCAAAGTTTTAGAAAATCCAAATGGAAAAAGAACAACCCCTTCAGTTGTAGCTTTCAAAAATGGTGAAACAATCGTGGGAGAAGTTGCAAAAAGACAATTAGAAACTAATCCAGATGCAATTGCTTCTATTAAAAGATTAATGGGAACATCAAAAACAGTTCACGCTGATAACAAAGATTACAAACCAGAAGAAATTAGTGCAATGATTCTTGCATATCTAAAAGAATATGCAGAAAAGAAAATTGGACACGGTGTTAAAAAAGCTGTTATTACCGTTCCAGCTTACTTCGATAACGCACAACGTGAAGCAACTAAAAACGCAGGTATTATCGCTGGACTTGACGTTATTAGAATTATTAACGAACCAACCGCTGCTGCTTTAGCATTCGGACTTGACAAATCAAAAGAAGAAAAGAAAAAAATCTTAGTATTTGACTTAGGTGGTGGAACATTTGACGTTTCTATTCTAGAAATGGAACATGGAACATTTGAAGTTCTAGCAATTTCAGGAGATAACCATTTAGGTGGGGACGACTGAGATAACAAAGTTGTTGAATGAATGGTTTCTGAAATCATGGCTAAATACAACTACAATGCTAAAAATGACAAAATTGCAATGGCAAGATTAAAAGAAGAAGCAGAAAGAGCAAAAATTACTCTATCTGAATCACCAATTGCTAATATTTCATTACCATTCCTAGCTATGAATGCTAATGGACCTATTAACGCTGAATTAGAACTAAAAAGATCAGAATTTGAAAAAATGACCGAAGATCTTCTAGAAAGAACCAAAAAACCATTATTAGATGCTTTAGAAGCTGCTCAATTAAAATGAAGTGACATTGATGAAATTCTAATGGTTGGTGGATCAACCAGAATGCCAGCTGTTAAACAAATGGTAATCGAAGTTACAAACAAGAGATTAAACTCAACAATTAACCCTGATGAAGTAGTTAGTGTTGGGGCTGCAATTCAAGGTGGAGTTTTAGCTGGAGAAGTTAAAGATATTCTACTATTAGATGTAACTCCATTAACACTTGGAATTGTTGTTGAAGGAAATATTGTTGCTCCTTTAATACCAAGAAACACCACAATCCCTGTAACTAAGAGTCAAATCTTCTCAACAACAACTGATAACCAAGAAGCTGTTACAATTATTGTTACACAAGGTGAAAGAGAATTAGCTGCTGATAACAAAATTTTAGGTCAATTCAACCTAGAAGGAATTCAACCAGCACCACGTGGTATTCCTAGAATCGAAGTTAGCTTCTCAATCGACGTTAACGGTATTACAAAAGTAACTGCAAAAGATACTAAAACCAATAAAGAACAAACCATTACTATCGAAAACACTTCATCATTAACTCCTGAAGAAGTTGAAAAAATGGTAGCAGAAGCTGAAGCAAGTCGTGAAGCTGACAAGAAAAAACGTCACGAAGTTGAAGTAACTGTTAAAGGTGAACAATTAATTAACGATTTAACAAAAATCTTAGAATCAGAACAAGCTAAAAACTTAACAGAAGAACAAAAGAAAGAACTAGAAGACGAAATTGAAAGAGTTAAAAATCTAATTGAAGAAAAAGATTTCGATACACTAGAAAAAAGAGTTAGAGATTTCCAACAAAACATGGTTAGAGCAAAAGAAATGCTAAACAGAAAACCAGAAGACAAAAAACCTGAAGATTTAAATAAAAACTAATCTTTAAAAATATTAATAATATAATAATCGTGAATCCCGCACGATTATTTTTATTTATAGATAATTTATTTATGAATTTAAAAAAAGTTATGTTTATGATACAATTACTATGTACTTTGATCGTACTTATTAAATTAAAATTTAATCAATTAAACACTATTATGAATTCAAATGCTCGTGTTAATTTATTAATGCATTTGTTAGAAATAATAGGAAGTGTAACAAATTAAAATTAAGGAATATACATGCAAGAACAAAAAGACATGAAACAACAAGAAAATAAACAAGTTGAAAAAAACCAAAAAAATGCAACTATGCATAATTCATCAGAACCTACCATTGTTTCGAGAGAAAAATTACTAGAAGCCGAAACATATTTTGGTCATAGAGTTAGTCAATGAAACCCAAAAATGAAACAAAGCATTTGAGGCAAAAGAATGGGAATTCACATTATTGACATTGCCAAAACTCAAAAAGCATTGGAATATGCTTACAAACTTTTAAATAAAATGGCTCAAAAACCTACTTCATTTATTTGAGTTGGTACCAAAAAACAAGCTAAAAAAGCTATTGAAGCTGCTGCTGAAAGAACAAATTCTGTTTATGTATCAGAACGTTGATTAGGTGGTACATTAACTAATTCAACAACTATCTTTAAAAGCGTTAAAGAATTAGAAAGATTAGAAGAACTTCAAAAAGGCGGATACGCTGGATATACTAAAAAAGAAGGTCTTTTAATGGACAAGAAAATTGCTAAATTACAAAAAAACCTAGGTGGTATTAGAAAATTAGCAAACCGTGGAACAACCCCACAAGTAATGATTTGTGCATCACCAATGGATGATGATATTGCTATTAAAGAAGCAAGAAAAAAAGGTTTGAAAATCTTTTCAATTCAAGATACCAATTCAAATCCTGATTTAGTTGATTTCGCTATTCCAGCAAATGATGATTCAGTTAAATCTGTAACATTAATTATGACCATTTTAGCAGATGCTATTGCCGCTGCTCGTGGAAATGAACAATTATATGCTTACAAACCAAATGAACAAATCATTTTACCAGAAGATCCAAAACCAGAAAGAGATCCAAATACCTTTCCAAAGAGAAGAACATACTACAATAGAGAAAATAATGAAAATTCTCCAAGAGAAGAAGAATCAAAAAATAAAGAATAAGGAGAACGAATGTCTGTAGATTTAAAAAAAATTAAGGAATTAAGGGAAAGAACTAACTCA
This sequence comes from [Mycoplasma] phocae, assembly GCF_003332325.1. Classification (NCBI taxonomy): domain Bacteria; kingdom Bacillati; phylum Mycoplasmatota; order Mycoplasmoidales; family Metamycoplasmataceae; genus Metamycoplasma; species [Mycoplasma] phocae. The sequence goes on from NZ_CP029295.1 coordinate 770,347, forward strand.
GGATTCCTAGACTGTAAAAATGCTTTAGAAGCAACTAATAATGATGTTGAACAAGCAATTGATTGACTAAAAGAAAAAGGAATTTTAAAAGCTGCCAAAAAAGCAGGTAGAATTGCTGCTGATGGTATTGTAAAAGAATATGTTAAAGATAATGTAGCTATTATGTTTGAACTTAATTGTGAAACTGATTTTGTTGCTAAAAATAACATGTTTATGGAATTGTCTGACAAAATATCAAAAGCTTTAGTTGACCAAAAATTTGAAAGTGCTGAGGATCTAAAAAATCTAAAAATGGAAGGATTAACCATTGAAGAACACTGCAATGAATTAACAGCAAAAATTGGTGAAAAAGTTGCTTTTAGAAGAGCAACAAGATTTGAAGCTAAAGAAGGCGAAGTTGTTGCTGGATATACCCACGCTAATAATAAAGTTGCTTCAATTTTAATCGCTAAAGGATCTAACCAAGAAGCTTTAAGACAATTAGCAATGCACGTTGCTGCTCTTAACCCAGCTCACATTTTTGAATCTTGTCTACCAAAAGGCGAATTGACAATGATTTACAAAAAAATTGATAGTGATCCAAAACTTTTAAACAAACCAGAAAAAATTCAAAATTCAATGAAAGCTGGAATGTTAAGAAAAGAAATGAATGAAAAAGGAGTTTTATTATTCCAACCTTTTGTTATGGATGAATCTAAAACTGTTGCTCAATTTCTAGAAGATAGTAAATTAGAACTAATTTATTCAAAGAGATTTGAAGTAGGAGAAGGAATCGAAAAAAACGTTGTTGACTTTGCTGCTGAAGTAGCAGAACAAATGAAACACTAAAAATTTCAAATAATCCCTTAAAATAGGGATTTTTTTTAATTCCATTTTAACTATTTATATAATTTTGACATTTTTTATTAAACTTATATATAATTATTTATGTTAAAAATAAAATAAATGAAAGGCCTTAACAATGAAAAAAAATACAAAAATATGAATATCATTAGCGGCAATTGCTACTCCAATTGTCCTTCCATTAGTAGCTGCATCATGTGGCAATAAAAACACAGCAGAAGAAATGAAAGAAAAAACAGATCCTAAAACTGATGGAGAAAATCGATACAAAAATGTTCCAAAAAGTTTACTTGAAAGTGTTAAAAATAACTTTGGAATTATGTATTCAGAAAAATTAATTAATGAAAAAGCGAATGTTACAAGTAATTCAGTTTTAGAAAAAATTAAATCAAAGGCCGATAATTTAAATGAAATTTCTAGAATCCTTGAACCTTATGCATATGTAAATTTTGATAATATTGATACCACCAAATTTAAATATGAATTAGATCTTAAAAAAACAAAAGCTACTTCAGGAGTACTACATTTGATATTTAAGGTTACTCCACTTACAGGGAATACTAATATTTCTCTTTCGTCAGAATTTGATTTAATCGATTTTCAAAAAGATCTTTCAAACGCGGCAACACATAATATTGCCGGCATGATATTTTCAGAAACAGTAACTAGCTCAGGCGAGGAAATAACTGGACCGATGTTAGTTGCTGGACTTAAAGAATTAACTTCAAAACCAGTCAAAGAACAACTTGCATATCTAAAAAAATATATTACTATATCTGGAGATTACGATTCAAATGCTTATGATCTTAAATTACATCCAGAATATATTCATGACCATGGTTTAACAAATGTCCACATGAAAGTTTCATATAAAGCTAAAAACGAAAGTCAATGAAAAGAAATAATCTTCTTTGTTTACGGTTTTGATGCTAAAAATAAAAGTGATGTTTTTGGTTTAAAAGTTAATGAAAAGTCAAAAAGAATTACTTCTATTGATTTACTAGCAAAATTAAAAAATTTAAATACATGAAATGAACAATTAGCAGTTCTTCAAGAATATTTTAACTTTACTGAAAGTGATAGTTTTAAATATTATGATTACGAAATCAATAAAGAAAAATCAATTGTCCCTTATCAAAAAATTGAAGATGAAGATGAACAAAAAGATCAAGATAAAAAACAACCAATTCTTGATAGCAAATCGCTTAACTTAGTTGTTAATAAAATTGATAAATTTGATAAAACTAAAAAAGTTGAAATTAATTTTGAAATTAAAGGATTAGATATAATTAAAGCTATTGGATACTTAGAATTTGAAGAATTGGGATATGGAACTGAAGAGTTTAGTGGAACATATTACAGAGTTGGATATTCTTCACTAAAAAATTATTTAGAATCAGAAGGATTTAAAAGAATATCAGCTAAAGAACAAATAGATAATCTTATAGTTAAATTGAATGAAGGAATAGATCCTGAAGAAGGCCAGCCCGCAAGAATTATTGAAAATTTAGTATCTAAATATGATATGAAAATTAATCCAAAATTCATTGTAAAACGTGGAAATATTTATCCAGATCATATTGTTACATTTACATTTGAAATTACTGATAAAACCACAAATAAGACAACAAAGCAAAAAGTACAAGTGCCAGGTTTTGATTTTTACAAGGAATTGCGTGATAAGGAAGTTAATTAATATTTAATTTTAAAAATTCTAGCTTATTAGTATGAGCTAGATTTTTTATTAATTTTTAATATGAAAATTAAAAAATAGTATAAAAATTATAAATACTAAAAATAGAAAACAGCATTGCCAATTAAGATCTCAACAATTTATAGAAAATAGATGTAATAGCAAGAGAATATAAAATTAGAATTTAAACGAAACATATGAAAAAAAATAATATTAGTTTTTTTAAGTTTAAAGAAAAAATTAGTAATTTTTACTAATAGTAGAAATAATTTTGCAATTTAGCATAAATTTAATTTTGTCGACAATGAGAAGATGAAGTGATCATATTAGCTAATAGTGCTTTTATAAATTTTTATAAAATAAAATTTGATAAATAAAAATCATCTGTTTAATTCAAACAAATGATTTATTTTTTAAATTCCTTTTTCATTGATGATTTCAATTAGAAATAGTAGATAGTATAAGTTTCTTGTTAGAACTGAGAAATCTTTTCTTTGAACTGGAACAATTAAATCAATTTTATTTATGTCCTTTTCTTCAACATCATTTAAATAAACAAATTTAACTGGTAGTCTAAATTTCCTTACAAGAGCCTTAAATTTACTTATAGTAGCTTGTTTATCTTTATCTTCGATATTCTTCGGCATTTTGATAACAATGTTTTCTTTATCTCAACTATTATGTTCATCAATTTTAGGTGTGAATACAAGTTGATAGTTTTCTGCTATATCATCAAAAGAGTTTTCATTGTCAAATAAGTAAAATACATTCATTTTGCTATTTTCTAAATATTTATCAGCAAAAGTCATTAGCATTGCTACCATTGGGTCGTAATATTTTTCAATACCAAATTTCTTAATTTTGCTTGTTGATTTTGATTTTAAATTACCAAATGATAATTTTAGGTAATCTTGATTAAAATTGTTTCACATTATTTTGTTATTATTTTTTGAAAGTTGGTTATCTCTTTTAATATCACATACAAAAAGATTATCGCTTTTGTTTTTATATTTTAAGAATCCAGTATCTTCTTTAATTAACTGAATTTTGTGATAACGTGGAGACGCTTCATCAATTACATCATCTTCATAATTAAAAGTTCTATCTAGACTACTGAACTCCTTAATTTTCATATCAATAATATGATTTGATTTTAAAATTGCGTCTGAAATTTTATATATTAATCTTAACCCTCTTATTTTATTAATGGTTTTTAGATAAATAAATGCTTTTCCTAAAACAATATTTCTAGTTTCAGTATTACCGAAAAGATTTTCTTCAATTTTTTCAAGATCAAATGTATATTCAAGGTATGAATCATAATTATAATGACGATAAATGAAAAAACTATTGTAAGCGCCTGATAGAAGAAAATCTTTAGCTGCTTTACTATTAATTTTCTCTCAAATTTTAGGGTCGGCATCTGATATTTCAATTAGGTCAAGTTTTATGTCTTTAACTTTCTCTGTTCGGTCATGTTGATATCAATCACTTAATACATATTGCATCATTAATATTCTTTGAACTGCTGCAAATTCAGTGCCTAAAAGTAATATATTTTGATAAGTGCTTTTTTTGGTAAATTGTTCTGAAATTCTTTCAAGTGTAACTAATTTAATTTTTATATCATTAATCTCAAAAGCTAAAATATTGCCGTCTTCTTTTAAATTTTTTACACTTTCCTGTTGGCGAATAAAGTTTAGAAATTGTTTTTTACTTTCATTTTTTGTTTCTGTAAAGCAAAAATTAAGATCATTGGGCAGTCTACTAATTAGACCTTCTTTTGCAAAAACATAACTTCCTTTTAAGATAATTTGTACATTTTTGTCATACATGTTGTTGAATTTTTCAATCATTTGGTCGATTACTTCTATAGTGGTTTCAATTTGTGTATACATATTTTATTTTGTCCATTCTTGTTATTAAAATAAGCATTGTAGCTTGTTTATAAAACATAAGATATATTTTTATTTTTTTGTTAATTAATTTTGAGAAATTTAAGTTTATCACTAGGATATTTTTAATATAGCATATTTAAAGTGGCAATCAATTTAAGGGTTGTTATTTTCTCTAATTTAATTAGATTATCATGGGTTTTGATTGCTAATTTTAAATATGCTATTTGATTTTAAATTATAAATTTTATGCATGTTCATATCCTTATTAGTTATCATTTTAACACTTAATAAGCAATTAATTTTAAAAATATACTATTTTTAGTTACTTTTTTAAAATTTTTAATTTGTCTTTAAAAATATTATGTTGCTAATGGTTTGAAATTTATTAAAATTGAATTAGATACTAAACTTTAATAAGTGATAGATTTTAATGGCTTTTCAATAATTTCATTCAATTTATTGTGTTATTTAGAAGAATAAATAGTATCCTTATAAATATAAAGTGAAAGGAAAATTATGAAATTATATGATTTGATTGAACCCTATAATCGTGGGTATTTAAAAGTTGATGAAATTCATGATATTTACTATGAAGAAGTGGGTAATCCTAATGGTCTTCCAATTCTTTTTATTCATGGTGGACCGGGCGGTGGAATTTCTGAATCTAATCGACAATATTTTGATCCAAAAATTTATCGTGTTATTTTATTTGACCAAAGGGGTTGCGGCAAAAGTACCCCAAGTGCTTGCATTCAAAAAAATACAACAGCGCACTTAGTTGATGATATTGAGAGACTAAGAGAAAAGTTGAATATTGATAAATTTATTTTATTTGGCGGTTCATGGGGTTCGGCATTAGGATTAATTTATGCAATTAATTATCCTAAACGAGTTGCCGCTATGATTTTGAGAGGTGTATTCTTAGCTCGAGAAGAAGATGACAGATGATTATATCAAGAAGGGGCATCATATTTCTTTCCGGAGGATTATGAAGAATTTATTTCAATTTGTTCGAAATCAAAAAGATCAAATATTATTTCGGCCTATCATGAACTTTTAAATTCAGAGAATACTGAAATTGCTGAAAAAGCCGCTTATCATTGGGCGAAATGAGAATTAGGTTTAATTACATTAAATAAATTACCGATGATTGAAGAAATTTTAGCTGATAAAAAAGCTAACTTAGAACTAGCAAAATTGGAAAATCATTATTTCTATAATCATGTATTTTTAGAAGATCGAAATTATATTTTAAATAATGTAGATAAAATTAAGAATATCAAAACAATTATTGTTCATGGTCGTTATGATATGGATTGCCGTCCAGTGGGCGCTTATCTTCTACATAAAGTTATGTCAAATTCTGAACTTAGAATTATTGATGAATCAGGACATTCAAGTAAAGAACCAAAAATTGCTGAGGCACTTGTAGATGCTTGTGAAGATCTTAAATTATATTTTAATAAAAATTAGTTTGCATTAAATTACTCGTGATGCAACTTTTTTTGCTTTATTTTTTAGTTTATAACTTTATTAAAATATTATTACTATGTTTATATATAATAAATAAAACAAACAATAAGGAGACACATGGCAACTTCAATTCAAAATGTGGCAAAAAAATTAAAATTAACAGAGGGACAAGTAGCAAATACCTTAAATCTACTACAAGACGGAGCGACAATCCCATTTATTTCTCGTTACCGGAAAAATATAACTGGTGGATTAGATGAGGATATGGTGGCTAAAATTAGTGATTTCTATATCTATGACGTAGAATTAGAAAAAAGAAAAGAATATGTTTTAACTATTTTGCAAGAGAAGCAATTATTAACTGATGAACTTAAAAATAAAATAGCAAATGCAGAAACAAAACAAGAAGTTGAAAATATTTATGAACCATTTAAAATTGGCAAAAAAACTAAAGCATCTGATGCTATTGCTATGGGTTTAGAGCCATTGGCTAGAATGATTATGGAAAATGAAGATGATAAGTTTAATATGTATCATGAAGCTCGTAAATATTTTAACGATAAACTAAAAACCGAAGAAGAAGTTTTAGCACAAACAAAATTTATTATTGCGCAAATTGTCTCACAGGATATTAGGACAAGAGAATTTATTAAATCACAATTATACAATTATGGAACTATTACAACCAAATTGAAAAAAAATGCCGAAGATGAAAAAAAGGTTTTTGAGCAATATTACGATTATCATGAAAAAGTTTCTAGAATTCCTAACCACAGAATTTTAGCGATTTCACGGGGCGAAGAGAAAAAAATAATTTCTTATGATATTGTTTATAATGAAAAAATCGTTATTTTTCATTTAAATCGCATGTTTTTTAAAAATAAGAGAACAGCAAAATTGGTTCAAGAGTGTATTCTTGATGCTTTAAATCGTTTATTAATACCTTCAATTATCCGAGAAATTAAAAACGACTTATTTGACAGAGCTGAAGATGAAGCAATCAAAGTTTTTGCTTCAAATTTAGAGAAAATGCTACTATGACCAGCAACTAAGGATAAAAGAATTCTTGCAATTGACCCAGCTTTTAGTAATGGTTGTAAACTAGCAATGCTTGATGAAAATGGAAATTTTTTGGAAAAAGGTATTATTTATCCTCACAGTCATAATAAAGAAGAATGATTTAACGCTGTAAAAACCGTTAATGACTTTATTTCAAAATATAAAGTTGATTTGATTGTAATTGGTAATGGAACTGCTAGCCGGGAAACTGAAGAGTTTATAGGCAAATTATTAAATCACCGAAAGAAAAATGATCAATATGCAAATGAAAATATTAAATTTGCCATCGTTAGTGAAGTTGGAGCGTCAGTTTATTCAGCTTCTAAACTTGCGCAAGAAGAATTTGGCGATTTAAGTGTTGAATATCGTTCTGCAATTAATATTGGAAGAAGATTCCAAGATCCACTAAATGAATTAATTAAAATTGATCCCAAATCATTAGGTGTGGGACAATACCAACATGATGTTGACCAAAAACGTTTAGGTCAAGAACTTGATTATAAAATTAATAAAGTTGTTAACCTAGTTGGTGTGGATTTAAATACTGCAACAAAACACATTTTGTCATATATTTCTGGACTTTCAAATTCAATTGCAGAAAATATTATTGAATATCGAAATGAAAAGGGCAATTTCAGTTCAAGAAATCAACTTAAAGAAGTTAAGGGTCTTGGACCAAAAGCGTATGAGCAATCAGTTGGTTTTTTAAGAATTCATGATTCTAAAAAATTTTATGATAAGACTAATATTCACCCAGAGAGTTATGAATTAGCTGATAAAATTGTTGATTATTTAAAAATTGATTTACAAAATATTGATAAAAAAGCACTGGAAAATGCTGATCGTGACGAAATTGTTAAATCACTAAATATGAATAAATATGATGTAGATTTAATTATTGATTCGCTAATTGCACCAGAAAAAGATATTCGGGGCGATAAAAACGGTTTCTTAGTTTCTGATAAAGTATTAACAATAAATGATATTCAGGTTGGACAGCAAATAATCGGTCAAATTCAAAATGTTACCGATTTTGGAGTTTTTGCTTTTATTGGTTTAAAGGAAAATGTGTTAATTCACATCACTAACATGAAACAATATGAAGGGCAACGTATAGAGCATCCATTAGATGTAGTTAGTGTTGGCGATAATTTATTAATTAAAATTATTGATATCGACAAAGAAAGAAATCGAATTCAGGGTAAAATTCTTTGAGAATAGTTAAAAATAGGAAATAAATTACAAATTTTAGCTTTTATTTCCGGAACTGTTAAAATTAATTTATAATAAATATACTATTTTTAAATCACTTGATTAAAAAGGGTTGGCCAAAAGGTCGACCCTTTTGAAATAAAAATAGTTAAAACTGCTACAAATATTAAACTTAAAAAGGAGATAATATGAATGAATCAAATCTTAACTCAAAAGACTTTTTTATCGAAATGTACAATCTTTCAAAAATCAAAAATATTGATGAAAACAAAGTTTTTGATTTAATTAAAAAGGCTATTTCTAAAATTATTTTAGAAGAATACGATGAAAGTGCTGAATTAGAATTTATTTTAGATAATAAAAATCTTAATTTTAAAGTTATTAATCACAAAAAAACTGTTATTGATGACCCAAAAAGCCACAAAGATGTTGATAACATTAGTCGTTGTATTGAAGTGCCAATTAGTATTGCTAAAAAAATTGATCCTAATGTTGAAGTTAATGATGACATTTCTGAAGAAATTAATTTTGATGATTTTCAAAAAAGAGATTATGTAAGAATATCATCTGCATTTTTTCAGTATCTAAAAGAATTAGAACATCAAATGATTTATGCTAAGTATTTAAATAAAATTGGTGAAGTTGTAAAGGCTAAAATTAATTACCTAACTAAAAGTGGAATTATTCTAGAATTAACAGATGGAGCTGCCGCTTATATGCCACCATCAAGTACTAATGCTCGAATTACAAGTAAACTAAAACCTGGTGATCTAATTGATGTTTATATTGAAGAAGTAAAAGAAGAGAGCAAAAACGCTCAAGTTATCGTTTCTTCAGTTGAATCAAAATTACTAAACAAATTATTTGCGCAAGAAGTACCAGAAGTTGCAAATGGATTTATTGAAATTGTTAAAATTGCAAGAATTCCTGGTGAAAGATCAAAAGTTGCTATTAGAAAAACTGAATTAGCTCCAGTTGGATTGCAAGAAATTGGATGCATTATGGGAGATCATTCGCATAGAATTAATGCTATTTCTGCTTTACTTGGTGGCGAAAAAATAGATGTTATCTTATATTCAGATGATCCCAAAGAATTTATTATTAATGCAATGAACCCATCAAAAGTTATTGATGTTATTTCAAATGATAGTGGAAGAAAATCAATATATCCTTCTTATTATGTAATTGTTCCAAATACCCAACATACATTAGCAATTGGTCGAAAAGGCCAAAATGTTAGTTTAGCTTCAGAGTTAACTCGGATGAAACTAGATATATTAAGTCAAAAACAAGCAATTGAAAATAATATTCCATTCAATATTGAAAATGGTAATGTTACTGAAGAAGAAATTAAACAACTTGAATTAGGCAAAAGACTTCAATCTAATTACAAAAGAAGACCTAATAGAACTTCGAGTGGAATGCTAGAAAATACATTTGACATTAATGAATTTGATGAAGATCTAGCTGAAATGAGACAAAAAGCACAACAAAATGATGATATTTTTGAAAAACAAATGTTTTCGGGTTCTTTTGATGAACAACTTGAAGAAACACTAAGCAAATTTGAAAAAGATCTTTCAAATGAAAGTCATGAATTAAAAGATGAAGATGTTTACTCAGATTTAATTGAAAACATAATGAATAATAAATTAGATTATGAAAAAATTACATCGACAAAAATGAAAGACTTTAAAAAAGACGATGACTTGGCAGTTGGTTTAGATGATATTGATTTGAGTGATTTAGATGATGAAAATTGATAGAAAATATAATCGTAAGTCAATAGTAGATTCAAAAATTTATGATATTAATATGTTAATTAAATTTGTCAAAAATAAAAATGGAATTATTAGTTTTGACAAAAATAAAAATATGCCTGGTCGTGGCGCATATTGTTTATTAGATGAGGATCAAATTAATATTTTATTTAGAAAAAAGCTATTGAACAAAGCATTTAAGCAAAACATTAATGTAGAAGTTTATAATAATTTAGAAGGAGAGGTGATTGAATGAATAAAAACAGTAAAAGAAAATCAAATGTAGATTCATTAAAAGAGCATTTAAGCAATACAGAAACAAAACTACAGGACGGGATATTTAAATTTACAGGACCGTTAACTGTTTCAGAGTTTTCAAGCAAAATTGGTAAAAGTGTAAATGAGATTTTACTTCATTATTTTAAAAATGGTATTATCAAAACAATTAATAGTACATTAAACGAAGAAGAAATTGCAGAACTATGTTTACACTATAATTATGATTTCAAAAAAGAAGAAAATATTGACGCACAAAATATTTTTGATAAATTAGATATGGTGGTAGATGATCCTAACGATTTAGTTAATAGAGCACCAATTATAACAATTATGGGACATGTTGACCATGGTAAGACCACACTAATTGATTCAATTCGCAAAAGCAATGTTTTAGATACTGAATTTGGCGGTATTACTCAACACACCAGTGCATATCAAGTTGAGTATAACAAGCGAAAAATTACTTTTTTAGATACTCCTGGTCATGAGGCTTTTACTGAAATGCGTTCACGTGGAGCAAAAGTGACTGACATTGTAGTAATTGTTGTAGCAGCTGATGATGGAATTAAACCGCAAACAATAGAAGCAATTGAGCATGCTAAAGCTGCCAAAGTTCCAATTATTATTTTTGTTAATAAAATGGATAAATCAACAGCCGATCCAGAAAAAATAAAAAGTCAATTAAGTGAGCATGATATTTTATGTGAAGAATGAGGGGGGCATTACCAATTTATTTATGGTTCTGCTTTCACTAATGAAAACATTGATAATTTATTAGAGGCAATTTTTCTACAATCAGACATATTAGATTTAAAAGCTAATTTAAACCGTGATCCAATTGGAACAATTATTGAATCTAAAATTGATAAGGGTCGTGGTGTTGTGTCTACGGTTATTGTTCAAAATGGAACTCTACTTCCAAGGGATTTTATTGTTGCTGGAAGTCAATATGGTAAAATCCGTAGTTTAGTTGATATGGATGGTAAGCCACTTGCCAAAGCTATTCCTGGCACACCATGTGTTATTAGTGGACTGAACAAAAATCCACAATCAGGTGACCGTTTTGTTGCCTTAAGTGATGAAAAATTTGCTAAAAAATTAGCAGAACAAAAAGGTTACTTAGACAAACAAAAAGAACTAAATGAAAAAAATACATTTTCATTCCATGAGGGGATGAAAACCGTAAACGTCATTATTAAAACTGATGTTCAAGGAACAGCCGAAGCTATTAAGCAAACTATTCAAAAAATCAAAAATGATGAAGTGGCAGTAAATGTTATAAGTGCGAGAGCTGGCGAATTAACAAAGTCAGATATTCTTCTAGCTGAAACTTCACTTTCAAGAATTTATGTATTTAATAATAATATTAGTACAGAAATGAAAAAACTTGCTAGTTCAAAAGGTATTAAGTTAGTTAAGCACAATGTTATTTATAAAATAGTGGAAGAGTTAGAATCACTAATCACAACATTAAAAGAACCGGTCTATGAAGAAAAATTAATTGGTAGCGCACAAGTAATAAAATTATTTTTCTACTCTAAAGTTGGAACAATAGCTGGATGTATAGTAACATCAGGTCAAGTTAAGGAATTTTCAAAAGTAGAAATAATTAGAAGAAATAAAGTTATCTTTAAAGGACAAATTGATTCCCTAAAAAGGGAAAAAAATGATGTAAAAGTTGTCGAAAAAGGCTTTGATTTTGGTACTCATATCAAAGAATTTGATAAAATTGAATTAGATGACGAATTAAAATTTTATGAGGATGTATTAGTATAATGAACAAGATTAATCACGAAAGAAAAACCCAACTATTACTTGAATTAGTGGGTAATAGTTTTTATGAACTAAAAGATTTTGATGTAACTAATGTTGCTATCAATGACGTAATTTTATCTGGCGATGGTTCACATGCCAAGATTTATGTTACTTTGTTTAAAAATCAATCAAGATATTTAGAAAAATTAGTTGCAATGTCACCATTTATTCGTTCAGTTGTAGCAAAAAGCTGAAAATATAAGAAATTACCTGAAATTGTCTTTTTGATTGATGAAGTTGAGACTAATGCTCAAAAAATTGAGCAAATTCTTGAAGATATTAAAAAATAAGGATTATTAAACAATGAATAATAATTTTGATGCTATTGTTATTGGCGGAGGACATGCCGGAATTGAAGCTGTCTACGCCCTAGCAAAGCGAAATTTTAGTGTTGCTCTTATTACTTTAAATACCAAGAAAATTGCGATGCTTCCATGTAATCCTTCAATCGGTGGATCGGCAAAAGGAATAATAACTAGAGAAATTGATGCTCTCGGTGGAGTGCAAGCATTTTTTGCCGATAAGGCAATGATTCAAATTAAAATGCTAAACACCTCAAAAGGTCCAGCAGTGTGATCATTAAGAGCACAAATCGATAAGGATAAATATAGTGAAATTATCCATGATGATATTATTAAAAACCCTAATATTACTTTAATTGAGGATGAAGTTTTTGATATTATTGTGGAAAATAGTATTTGCAAAGGTGTTAAAAGTGTTGCAAATGGCGACATTTTTGCAAAAGTCGTAATTATGACCACGGGTGTTTATATGAATTCGCGAATTTTGAGGGGAGACACCATTAAATATGATGGACCTGATGGCGAAAAAACTAATGCTACATTATCAAAAAGTTTAGAAAAATATGGTTTCGAACTTTTAAGATTAAAAACAGGAACGCCATGTCGAATTTATACTGATAGTATTGATTTTTCAAAAGTTGAAAAGGAAATTCTTGATAAAAATGAGTTGTCTTTTTCAAAGAAAAGTCAAATCAAATTAGATGAACAAACATGCTGTTATTTAACACATACAACTCCAAAAACTAAAGAAATAATTTTAAGAAATTTAGATAAAAGTTCGCTTTACTCTGGAATTATTCAAGGAATTGGACCGAGATACTGCCCAAGTGTGGAAGATAAGATTGTGCGTTTTACCGAAAAAGAAACTCATCATATCTTTTTTGAACCTGAAACATCACGTGGCGACATAATGTATATTAATGGTCTTTCAACATCGATGCCAGAAGATGTTCAAGATGAAATGATTGCTTCTATACCGGGTTTAGAGAATGCACGGGTACAAAAATATGGTTATGCCATTGAATATGATGCTATAAACCCAATTAGCTTATATAAATCACTTGAATCGAAAATTATTTCTAATTTCTTCTCAGCGGGACAACCCAATGGAACAAGTGGTTATGAAGAAGCAGCAGCTCAAGGTTTAATCGCCGGAATTAATGCGGCTAATAAACTTGATAATATGCCGGCAATGGAAATTAAACGAAGTGATGGCTACATTGGCGTGTTAATTGATGATATAGTTACTAAAGGAACTAGCGAACCATATCGTATGCTAACTAGTCGTGCTGAATATCGTCTTCTGCTAAGAAATGATAATGCTGACGAAAGATTAAGTGATTATGCTTATCAAAATAAAATGATCACAAAATCTGAATATGATAAAATCAAAGAAAAACAAGCATATATTCAAAAAACTATAGAAGAACTAAAAAATAAATTCGTATCATCAAAAGGTTTTTTGGCTGAAAAATACCAAATTAGTAACGGAATTTCATATTTAAAACTGCTGTCAAATCCAGCCGTTGATCCAGTTGATATTCTAGGCGAAGATTTTCCTTTTATTGAAGAAATAACAATTCAAGTGAGACTCTTTGGTTATCTTAAAAAACAAGAGAGTGCTGCTGAAAAAATGCTAAGATTAGAAGCTTTAAAAATTCCAATGGATTTAGATTACTATCAAGTTGAAAATTTAGCAACAGAAGCAAAACAAAAGCTAACAATGATAAAACCAACAACTATCGGCCAAGCTTCAAGAATTAGCGGAATTAATCCTGCTGATATTCAAATGCTTATTTTTCATCTAAATAATAGAAGATAGATAAATGAAAATTAATATTATTGCTGTTGGTTCTTTAACTAAAGAATATCAGAGCCTTTATAATTCGTATATAAAAAAAATTTCCTTTTTTGCTCAAATTAACTTAATTGAAATAAAGGAAGTTGCTTCTGATAACATTAATTTAAAAATCGAAAAAGAAACAAAATTAATTTTAGATAAAATTCCTAAAAATTCTAAAGTTATTTATTTATCCATAAAAGGTAATCAAATGACAAGTGAGAATTTTTCAGAAATTTTAGTCGAGAATAATTTGACATTTATAATCGGTGGTAGTAATGGCGTTAATGAAAACTACTTTGATAAAAAAATTTCATTTTCACAAATGACATTTCCGCACCAATTGTTTAGAATACTATTAGTTGAACAAATCTATCGCGGCTTAAGTATTCAAAAAAATATCAAATATCACAAATAAAAATCATCACAATTAACGTAGATGATTTTTTATTAGATAAAAATTTAGTGAATATAAAAAATATTTTAAACTAAGTTATTTTTGTGTTTAAAACTAAGATTAGGCATCTTACTTTATGGTTCATTCACTAGTTATATAGTATAATAACTTAAAATAAAATACAAAAGGAATTATTATGAAAAAGAAAAATATTAAGTGATGAATTGCTTTACCTGTAGCAATTACTACACTACCATTACTTGCTGCGGCTTGTGGAAACACTAGTGGCAAAGAAATGGACAAAAAACCATCTCCAAATATTCCTGATATGAATGGTGAAACAAAACCAAACCCTAATAATAGTGGAAATGGTGGCCAAAATCAAGGTGGCAATGGCGGAAATAACAATATGACCCCTCCAAAGCCCGATGATAAAAACAATCAAGGTGACAAAGGTGACAATAATAATAGGCCACCTAAACCAAATGATGATTCGGTGCAACGTGAAAAAGAGCGATTAGAAAAAGAAAAACAAGAACAGGAAAAACGCGAAAAAGAGCGTTTAGAAAAAGAAAGAATTGAACGAGAAAAACAGGAACAGGAAAAGCGTGAAAGAGAAAGCCCGGAAATACAAAAAAAAGTTAGAAAAATTCAATATTTATCACTTTTTGAATTAATATATTTAGGCATAAATGATATTGCTAATAGTGAAGGATCTAAGATATTTAGTAATCCAGAACCCTTCAAGAAATTTAAAAATATCGATGAATCCAAATTTATTTTAAGTAAAATCAGAAGAGGTAATTCAATACAAGATTTTGCTGAGTTGTACAATAAAGAACTATCTAGAAATAAATTTCCGGAAAGTGAATTAAGTAAAATGATAATTGATAGTGTTGTCAATAAGAAAATGAATCCCATAGACTTAGGTGATAATTTTATAAACGAATACATAAAATATATTTCTGGTGAAAATCAAAATTTCGGAGAAATAATTTTAAATTTATTCGTGGCACAAACACCAGAAATTAGTAATAATCTCGTTTTTTTCACACTATTATTGGAATATTCAAATAACAATTTTTCTTCATTTTCAAAGCCTCAAACAAATAGCGAATATTATATTTTATCATTTAAAAAATATTGAGAAACTCTAGCATATCTTAAGAATAATGATTTTTATAATTATCCATATTTATATTATATTAGAAGAAATTTGAAGGATTATAATTTGGAAGATGGTAAAAAAAATCCATTATTTGCAAAAAGAAAATATAAGGATTTAGCAAAAGAAGTGTTTACTATTTTAGACGGAGCCATTAATAATAAAATTTCATTAACACAAGAACAAATATCAAAAATTAATGAATTAGTAAAAAAAATAGAATCTTAATTGTTTAAAAAATAAAATTCAAATTGAGGTGAATGCCGTTATAAGAATTTTATTTTTTATTTTATGTTCATTAATTGAAATTATTTATTACATTAAGCACTTTAATAGTGCTATTTATTTATGTCATTTGCTAGTTATTATAGTATAATAACTTAAAATAAAATACAAAAGGAATTACTATGAAAAACAAAAATTTTAAGTGATGAATTGCTTTACCTGTAGCAATTACTACACTACCATTAATTGCTGCTGCCTGTGGAAACACTAGTGGCAAAGAAATGGATAAGAAACCATCTCCAAATATTCCTGATATGAATAGTGAAACAAAACCAAATCCTGATAATAGTGGAAATGGTGGAAACAACAATATGACTCCTCCAAAGCCCGATGATAAAAACAATCAAGGTGACAAAGGTGACAATAATAATACGTCACCTAAACCAAATGATGAATCAGAGCAAAGCGAAAAAGAGCGTCAAGAAAGAGAGAGACTTGAACGCGAAAGGTTTGAAAAAGAACGTTTAGAAAAAGAAAAACGTGATAAAGAACGTCAAGAAAAAGAAGAGAAGGAAAAACTTGAACGTGAAAAACAAGAACAAGATAAGCGTGAAAGACAAAGAAAAGAGAGAGAAATTCGATATTTATCGTTATATGATATTTTATATCTAAGAGTAATCGGTATTACTACTAGTATTCAAAGTCTTAAATCCTATGAAAATATAAAAGAATCTATGTCAATTATCGAACAAATAAGAAGTGAATTTTCTGCTATGGACTTTGTTGAATTGTATAGAGAAGTATATCTAAAAAAAATTCCAGAAGCGAGTCCATTCGTTAAAAAAATTGTCGAAAATGTATTAAATGGAGTATTAAAACCAATTGATTTAGGAAAAGAATTTATAAATAAATTTAAAGAATACATAAATAGTAATGAAAAAAACACAGAGTTTGAAGATATAATAACGAAATTACTTCTAGATAATCCAGTTGATGGGAGATATTATCCATTTATTTTTTTATTAGAGTATACAAGTAGTAGCTTTACTAATTTTTCAAATCCTTCAGAAAATTCGGAATACTATATTTCATTATTTAAAAAGTATTGAGACCAATTAATTTCACTTAAAAATTCTGATTTTTTAAATTATCAATATTTATATTATTTAAAAAAATCCTTATCAAATTACAATAATGATAAAGCAAATAAATTCTATAATAATAGACAAAATGTGGAAATTTCACTGGCAATAGAAAAAATAATTGACAAAGCAATTTCAAATAAATCCTTATTATCCGAAATGGATGTACAGGAAATTAATACATTATTTAAAAAAGCGGAAGGTTTAATAAAATATTAAAATTTAAATTTTCATACTATAACAGATTACATTAGTTTAATAAATTCAATTGTTTAATTTATATATTTTTTTCACATTATGTATATGCATAGTGTGGAATTTTTATATAAATAACATTAAAATCTTTTGTGTTTTTAAATATTCAAATTAACAAATAAAATTTTAGTTAAAAATAATTTTAATTCAGTATATCTACTATGCCTTAAATAAATATCATAAATAAAAATGATTGTTACTAATGCTAATTTTTTAATATTATAAAAGTCTTGTCAATTGAGTTATATTTTTGATAAGGACTCAGACTAAATGTCTTATTTTATGTGCCACTTGCTAGTTATATAGTTTAATTTCTTAAAATAAAATACAAAAACTATGAAAAAGAAAAATTTTAAGTGATGAATTGCTTTACCTGTAGCAATTACTACACTACCATTAATTGCCGCAGCTTGTGGAAATACTAGCGGCAAAGAAATGGATAAAAAACCATCTCCAAATATTCCTGATATGAATAGTGAAACAAAACCAAATCCTGATAATAGTGGAAATGGTGGTCAAAGTCAAGGCGGCAATGGTGGAAACAACAATATGACTCCTCCAAAGCCCGATGATAAAAACAACCAAGGTAATAATAATATGTCACCTAAACCAAATAATGAATCGATGCAACGCGAAAAAGAGTGCCAAGAGAGAGACTTGAAAAAGAGCGTTTAGAGCAAGAAAAACGTGATAGAGAACGTCAAGAAAAAGAAAGAATCGAACGCGAAAGATTAGAAAAGGAAAAAATCTAAAGGCAAAGAAAAGAGCGAGAAATTCAATATCTGTCATTATATGATATTTTATATCTAAGAGTAATCGGTATTACTACTAGTATTCGAAATCTTAAATCCTATGAAAATATAAAAGAATCTATGTCAATTATCGAACAAATAAGAAGTGAATTTTCTGCTATGGACTTTGTTGAATTGTATAGAGAAGTATATCTAAAAAAAATCCAGAAGCGAGTCCATTCGTTAAAAAAAATGTCGAAAATGTATCAAATGGAGTATTAAAACCAATTGATTTAGGAAAAGAATTTATAAGTAAATTTGAAGAATACATAAGTAATGATACAAAAAATAATGAGTTTGAAGATATTGTAATGGATTTAATTGAAGATAAGCTTGATGGAAAGCATTATTCATTTATTTTTTTACTAGAAAATACAAACAATGGTTTTACTAATTTTTCAAATCCACAAACAAATAGTGAATATTATATTTTGTTACTTCAAAAATATTAAGAAACTCTAGTCCTCTTAAAAATAATAATTTTTATGATTACCCCCTATTTGTATTATATGAGAAAAAATTTGATAAATTATAATTCAACTGATAATAGAAACCCACGATTTGCAGAAAGAAAAAATGTGCATTTAGCAAATGAATTGTTCATTATTATAAATGGCAGCATTAATAATAAAATTTCTTTAACACAAGAACAAATATCAGAAATTAATGAATTAGTAAAAAATATAAAACCTTAATTCCCTAAAAAATAAAATTCAAATTGCGATGAATGTTGTTATAAGAATTTTATTTTTTATTTTTTATTTTATGTTCATTAATTGAAATTATTTATTTAATAGTACTATTTATTATTTCATTTGTTAGTTATATAGTATAATCCATTAATAAATACAAAAGGAATAATATGAAAAAGAAAAATTTTAAATGATGAATTGCTTTGCCTGTGGCAATTACCGCAGTACCATTAATTGCTGCGGCTTGTGGAAACACTAGTGGCAAAGGAATGGATGAAAAAATAACAGATCCTAATAAAAATGGAAATAGTGGACAAAACGAAGGTGGCAATGGTGGAAACAACAATATGACTCCACCAAATCCTGATAATGGAAACAATCAAGGTAATAATAATACGTTGCCTAAACCAAATGACGAAGAATCACAACGTGAAAAAGAACGTCTAGAAAAAGAAAAATTTGAAAAACTTGAGAGAAAAGTTCAATATTTATCACTTCATGAATTATTATATTCAAGTATAAGTGATATTGCCGAAAATATGCTAAATGAAATATTTGATAATCAAGATGCCTTTAAAAAAATTAAAACTATTGATGAATCTAAATTTATTTTAAGTAAAATAAAAAGAGATAAATCAATACAGGATTTTGTTGAATTATATAATGAAGAATTATCTAAAAATGAATCTCCAGAAAATGAATTAATTAAAATGATATTTAATAATGTTGCCAATGAAAAAAAGAATCCAATCGAGCTAGGTGATAATTTTGTAAATGAATACACAAAATTTATTGCTGGTAACAATCCGAATTTTGGTAAAGTAATTTTAAATTTATTTTTTCCAGAAACGGAAGAAGTTAGTGACAATCTTATTTTCTTTGCATTATTATTATTAGAATATTCAAATAGTAACTTTTCTTTATCTTCAGACGAAAAAACAAATAGTGAACATTATATTTTGTTGTTTAAAAACTATTGAGAAACTCTAGTTTCTCTTAAAAATAATGATTTTTATAGTTATCAATATTTATATGTTTTAAGAAGAAATTTAATGAATTATAATTTGAAAAATAGTACTAAAAATCCATTATTTGCACAAAGAAAAAATGAAGACATATCAAATCACCTAAAGGCTATTATTGATAAAGTTATTGAAGATAAATCTTCATTAACAAAAGAACAAGTAGATCAAATTAATGGTCTATTAAATGCTGCAAAATTAAATTAGTGATCGAAAATTAATTAAGCAAATTTAGTATTGGATCTACATTGTGCGAAATCATAATGTAGATTTTTTTATTCTTTAATTTAGGCTTTTTATATTTATTATGGTTTATTAGCAAAAATAATATGTGTTTATTTAGTTTCCCAATTTATTAAGATTAAATTTATGGAAATAAAAAACACTCCTTTTTTAGAAGCGTTTTTGACTTAGATATTTTTATGCTACGGTTTTTTCCATTTCGTTAGTAATATTTCTTTTTCAATTAGTCTTTCAAGCTACGACTTCAAATATAATTAAACGAATAAAATCAATTGAATAGAAAATGAAAAATGCTAATTCTAAAGACAATGATCTTGAAGTGTTACGTAGTGGAATAACGATGGCAAAACCAATTAAAATTAATCATAAAAATGAAAGTCATTGAGCAGATAATATGGTAAATGATGCTATATTATTTCTTCCACCTGCTCTTGGTAAGGCAGCTGAAGTGTAGAATCAACATCACATTGGATTAAACGCTAGAAATGTAAAACAGCAAAGTAAAAAAGTATTTTTAAAAGTATTTTTTGTTAATAGTTTAGCATTTTCGACTCAACTATCATATGCCGAGAATTGTCCTACTTTTGGAATACCATTAAGTCTAATATAATCTATTATTTGTTGATTTTGAATTGGATTTTCGTTAAAGATGTTAGTAATATATTCTTTTTCTTTTGCATTATAGAATAGATTATGAACGCCATCAATAGTTCCCCTAGATGTGCTAGGTGAATAGGCAATTGCTAAAACTATAAATAGCATTAATGTTGACATAAGGATTCCAGCAATCATGTGAAATCCCTTTAAGGCATGTGAATGCTTTTCTGCCTCTTCGAAATTATTATCTCCTAATTTGCTTGCCACAAAAAACGATACATTACTTGAGCAAACACTAGTGATAGCAGAAGCGACAGCTGATAAGCTTTCAACTAACCCTAAGATGGTTACTCCATTTATTCTCATTCATCTCTCACCAATTCCCGATCCTTCTATCATATTATCAGGAAAAGTTTTGCTTCAAATAACCATTCTAAGTGGTATTGTTACCATTGCTGCAATTGTAATTATCATTGCTAAACTTCTTTTTAGAATTTGTTTTGCAATTACTTTGGAGATATGAAATAGTTTTAGTAAATTAATAAAAATTTTTCTATCTTTGAAATAAGTTAGTAATTCATCACTCATTAAACAAACACATGCCCCAATGATTGATCCGACAGCAGCATAATATGCTGGTTTTTTAAGTCCAAGTAGGAAAATAGCATTAAAGGCTGCGTTTACTAGTAATGTTAGTGTTGCTGAAATCATTGCATATTTTGAATGTCCAGTTTCATTTAGCAACATATTAGTGTTAAAGTTGAATGATGTAATAATTCAAGAAATTGTAATTAATCATAAATAACTCATTGATTGACTAAGTGTGTTATCATCAATTTTTTGATTTCCGATAATTTGAATCATTTGTCTACCGGCGGCTCAGGACGGTATTGCAAAGGCTATTGCAACAAACAAATGCATTCAAATCCGGAGATTCATAATTTGTTTTACTTTATCATAATCTTTTTTGCCGTAATATTGCCCTACAAACATTGCCGCAATTCCTTGAATAGCAAAAAATACTGTGTATAAAATACCAGTATAGGTGTTGGCATATGTTAAGGCGTCAATCCCACCCGTGATATTAGTAACCATGAAGTTATCTAAAAATCCATTTAAACAAAATAAAATTTCCCCAATAACAATTGGCATTGTTTTGGCAAAGTATAATTTCCAATCTGTTCTACTTTGTGGGAAAATACGCCTTATAATGTTTTTGTGAATTTTGATTGAATTCATTATCACCTCATTATAAGTTTCATATTTTTTCTTTTATATCTTTAATTGTTAGTTTATCATCTAAATTTAAATTGTTAATTTGTTTAATTAATTCTCGTTTGCTTGATAAATCCTTAATTCATTTTTCGATTTCCTCTGGGTGTGATGCTACATGTAGCATTTTTAATACATCATCATAAGAGTACTTGTGTAATTCTTTTAAAATACTTCTTTCATTTAGTTCGATTAAATATTTTTTTCTTCTATCATTTGCTCGAAGGTTTTTTAATGAATTAGCATATAGTCAATAACCCACGAAAGATGCGATTGCACCATTTTTGTTAGTTAATGAATTTTTTAGATATTTATCATTTGTGTTTTGAATAACAATTTTTGTTTTAGTGAAATAGTCTCTATTAAAAAATTTTCCAGTTAATTTTGACAGTGATACTGTAGTTTTTTCAATTAGGGGTTCAACTTTATTTTCAGGAAACAATCTCTTAATACATTTATTTTCTAGGACTGGATTATGTCCAATAAAAGTTACATTTTTTATATTTATTTTTTGATTAATATTATTAATGTCTTGCAAAATTCGTTTTCTAATAATTGTTCAGATTGAATTAATGGTAGTATGCTTTTTAAAGTTAATAATGAAAGTTTTAACTTTAAAAACACTTCTATCATCTAAAAGGCCTAATGTATATGCATAGGGTGTCCCACTGGGAACATTTATTAATTTTGCAAATGGATTAGTTATTGCCTCAAAATCAATATATACATAGTTTGGATTCATATTATAGTATTACATATTCTTTTCTTTTTTGATTTTTGTTATATTTTGGAATAATAAATCATTTATTTAAACAGGATAGTTTTTAATTTAATGAGTTATTTTAAAAGTGATCTTCCAGTCATTTCTACTGGTTTTTCAATTCCTAAATATTCTAAGATTGTAGGAGCAATATCAGCTAACTTACCATTATTTAATTTAATGGCTTTGTCAGTTCCGATTAACATAACAGGACTGGTTGTGTGTTTTGTTGCTGGTTTTCCTGAACTATCTTCAGTTATTTCGGCATTCCCATGATCTGCGGTAATAAATCATGTGATATTTTTGCTTTGTTTTACAACCTCTAAAATTATAGCAAATTGTTTATCAAGAAATTCAATTGCTTCAATTGTCGCTTTCAGATTTCCGGTATGTCCGACCATATCAGGATTAGCATAATTCATAATAACAAAGTCATTTTTATCTAAATTACTAATTAACTGTTCAGTTATTTCTTTGGCTGACATGTGAGGATAGTCAGCAAATGATTCAGCTTTAATACTGTCAACTAAAATACGGTTTTCATTTTGATAAACTTTGTCAATTCCACCATCAAAGAAAAAGGTAACGTGGGCATATTTTTGAGTTTCGGCCAATCGAAGTTGAACAATATTATTTTTTTCTAGAACTTCACCAAGTGGATTTATGACTTTCATTTCTTCAAAAGCAATTTGCGAATTAATTCCTTCATATTTCATTAAAGAAACAAAATTAGCAATTTTTTTTGTTATTGGTGGTTTGTAGTCATATAGATTTGATCCAATAATTAAATGGCTTAATTGTCTTGCTCGGTCAGGTCTAAAATTAAAAAATATTACTGAATCGCCATCTTCTAAAAATCAACCGTCTTTTACTTGTGCTGGAACAAAAAATTCATCTAAAATATTTTGTTTATATTGCTCTTCAACATATTTGTTTACATCATTAATTTCATTTTTTGAAATTCCCAAAATAGTTTCATATGATGCCATATTTCTTTCAAAAATTTTATCACGGTCCATGGCATAAAATCTACCGGCAATTGATGAAATTTTGTAATTATATTTGTTAACTAATTTATTCAACTCATTTAATGAGCTTTGAATTGACATTGGTTTAACATCTCGGCCATCACCGAAAATATGAACACTTACTTTTTCAAGTTTTTTTTGATGAGCTAATTTTAAAATTTCAAATAGATGAAGATCTAGTGAATGAACACCACCATCACTTAATAGCCCCATGATATGTAAAGTTTTATTAGCTTTTTTAGTTTCATCAATCACTTTATTTAATACTAAATTTTTGTTAAATGTTTTATTTTTGATCTCTTCATTAATTAGTGATAGTCCGGTGTAAACTATCCGCCCAGCACCAATATTTAAATGTCCAACTTCACTATTACCAATTTGATTTTTTGGTAATCCGACAGCTTCACCTGATGCCTCAATTAAAGAATTTGGATAATTCTGAAATAAATTATCAAAAGTTGGGTGATGAGCTTGAGCATATGCGTTGCCTTGAATATCTTGACGAATACCTAAGCCATCAATAATAGTTAAAATTATTTTTTTATTCATATTTATGTCCTTATCTTTATATATTATAGTTTAATTACCATCAACTCACGACCAAAATATGTGCGATTTTAGTACTAAATAATCAATTATTTTTAATTTGTAATGTTTTTATCTATAATATATTTAATTAATTTTTTGTTTAATTTGATAAAATAAACTAAGTTTTAGTATTGAAAAAACTTGTGAGGAGAAAGATTATGAAAAGAACTTATCAACCTAAAAAACGTAAACACATTAAAGTGCATGGTTTTATGGCTAGAATGCAAACTAAAAACGGAAGAAAAGTTTTAGCTGCTAGAAGAGCAAAAGGTAGACATAAATTAACAGTATCAGACGAAAAATAGTTTGATATCTTTTTTATTTTAATATCGCATGAATAAAAAAAACATTGTTAAAAAAAATTGAGAATTTCAAAAGATTCTTAGCAAACGACATCAAGTCATTTCTAAAAATTTAATTATTTATTTTAGCAAATCAAATTCCTTTAAGGTTGGCATTTCAATACCTAAACAATTTGCCAATGCCGTTAAAAGGAATCATTTTAAAAACCAAATTAGATCAATACTAAGACAAATGGATATCAGCAAAATTAATTATGAAACAGTAATTATTGCTAGAAAGACATTTTTTAATTTAGAGTGAAAACAAAAAATTAATGAAATACATAACCTATATGAAAGGATAACTAATGGCAGATAAAGATTTTAGTAAGCACTATCGTGACTTTAGAAATAATGGTCCACAAGAAAAAGCTCCTAAACAAGTTTGAACTAAAGTTTTCAAATGGTTTAAGATTGTTATCATCATCATTTTTATTACCGTTGGATTAGTTGGTTGCGTGCAATCGCTAGCAGTTAAATCGAGTTCTAAAGTTGGATCTGGTCAAGAGTTATACGTTTCAAAAGACAAAATATCTCCGAACATTATAACTTTTAGATACAATGAAACAACAAACTCATTTTTCCTACCTAATAAAATTAATGAGCGGAACATTATTGCCAATAATTACTTAAGTTTAAAAGATCCTAAGGCCTTAAATGAAATTAGAGCACAAGACAGACGTACTGGTGACCCTAATGGATTTGGGATCTATGGTGGAAACTCCTTTGCCTTACAACTTCAAACTTTAAGAAAGCTTAAAGAAAATGATAGCTATACTTCAAACTTATCACGTGAAGAAAATTGAGCAAATATTAATGGTGATACAAGTAATATAAGCCAAGATTCTGATTTTGTGTATAGAAGAAATAACAAATATAGCTACATTAATTTAGGAGATGCAAATGGCCTTGGAGCGACAACAAAATACAGTCCAGTTACTGATTTTAGTGAAATTGTTATTCCAACAGAAATTCAATTTGCACAAGTTCAAAATTCAGATGGTAGTTCAAGAATTGATAATAAATCACTTTCTAAATTTACTTATGGAAAATTACTTTCAACAATTGAAGGTGGTTCATCTGTACAAGACATTTTATTACGTGATTTACTTCAAGTTTTATTTGAAGAAACCTTATATATTTGAAACAAGAAAAATCTAGATCACAATGTTTCACTTGTGGATCCAAATAATAACGCACAAAGAATTACAAAAAAAGTTTCAATAAGAGAAATATTAGGAACCTCTGAAACTTCTAGCAAAACCGAAATTATTAATCAATGAAACCAATACATTAAATCATTTAAAAACAAAGCTGCTAAAACAAATGCATTAACTGAAGAAGAAGGACAAAATTTACTATGAATTTCAACTTCATCAATTATTCCATTTAGACAATATTTAGAATTAGCAAGATATTCAAGTAGTGGTTATAAAGTTGATGGTGAAACTGTATTTACCAAAAATAACATTACCGAACTTGGTAACTACGATGATAAAAGATGAATTTCTCAATTATATAATGGTAGTTCTGTAGTTCCTCAAAAAGCAATTTCAACTTACAAGGAATATTGACAACAAGGACCATTTTATGGAATATTCGTATATCCAGTTAATGCCTTTATGAACGTTATTATTTCAAGTTTAGGTGCAACCGGATGAAGTGTAATTTTAGCATTAATTATTATTGTTATTATTGTAAGATTTCTAACCTTTGTTATTTCATTTAAAACTTTATTCAGTCAAGCTAAAATGGAAGAATTCAACCAAAAGAAAGCTAAAATTGAAGCTAAGTATGCTGAATATAAAAATGATAAAAAAATGAATCAACGTAAGCAATTAGAAATTAGTGAACTTTATAAAAAAGAAAAAATCTCCCCATGGGGGCAAATGGCCACGATGTTCATTACCCTTCCAATTCTTATTGTTGTCTTTAGGATTATTTCAACATCACCTGAAATTAAACAAGCAACAATATATGGAATTCAACTGTCAGCAACATCAATTAGTCGGGTATTCTCAAATCGTGAATTCTCATATCTTCCAATAATTATTGTTTCCCTAGCGGTTCAAGCTTTAGCACAATATATGCCAAAAATTCTTAATATCAAAAAGAAAAAATCATTACGAGCTGATGCTTATCAACGGGAAGCGATGAAAAAAGAAAAACGTAAATTTAATATTATTTCATTAATATTTATTGGAATTGGTGTGTTATTTAGTGCCGGTCTTCAAATCTATTGAATATTTGGTGGTATATGAACAATTCTACAACATATATTTGTTCACTACTTCCAAAGAACTAAATTGTTTAAAACAAAAATAGAACCAAAACTATAATAAAAAAATTCAGGTTAGCCCTGATTTTTTTATTCTCAAAATTATTTAAAGATTTTTTTACCAAGTTTAATGTATTTATTAACCTTACTTTCCAGAAGATCAAAAGCTTGATTGTAGATTTCTTCTGAATAAATATCAACACCTGCTTCTCTAAGAATTTCAGCTGGTCAGTTTTTATCACCGGCACTTAGGAATTTGTTAATGTAATTTTCTAAGGCTATTTGGCCTTCGGTCTTATACTTTTGGAAAAAAACGTTAGCAACAATATAACCTAGCGCATATTTGTATACATAGAAGTAGTAGTAGAAGTGTGGAACCATAACTGAATAAACATTATTCGGGTTACCAATTTTTTCTTTTTTCGGATCGATTGCATATTTTTTAGCATTTTCAACATAAATTGCTTCAAGAGCTTCATAAGTATTAATAGCTTCGTTTGCGTCAATACGATTGTAAAGTTCAAATTCAAAGTTTGATCAGGCACCTTGTCTTAGAACCGTTCCAATAAAATCGTTAATGCTTTGATTTAGTAAATAAAATTTTTCTTCATCACTTTTAGCATTTTCATTTAAATAATCATTTAACAGTAATTCATTAAAAATTGATGCAATTTCAGCTAGAAAAATTGGATATTGACTTCTAAAAGGATGTTGGCATTTATCTGAAAAATACGAATGCATTGAGTGTCCCATTTCATGGCATAATGTATTAACCGAATGTAGTGTGCCATCAAAATTCATTAAAATGTATTTTTTATCAAGACCATATGATCCACCAATTGAGTATGCTCCGCTCCGTTTTGAAGGAACATTAACATAATCAATTCATCTTTCCTCAATTGCTTTTTTAACAACATCATGATATTCATATGGCATTACACTAGTTGATTCTAATAAAATTCTTTGTGCATCCTCAATGGTATAATTGGTTTTTAATTTCACTAAATCAACATTACTATCTCATTTTTGCATTTTCTTATTAAATTTTTTATTAAAGAATTTAGCTTTAGCCTTATAAAATTTTCTAAAAATATGCATATTGTTTTGAATTGATTGATAAATAATTTCTAATAATTTTTTATCAACATGATCGACTGAAAGAATTGATTGTAATGTAGAATCATAACCACGATAAAGAGCCTGAACTGAAGCTTCTTTAAAGTGTTGATATAACATTTTAGCTAATGACTGTTTATGATTTAAAAATGCTTTTGGATAATTAAAATAAGTCGATTTTCTTACCATTTCATCTTCATTTTTTAGTAACAACATTCTTGTGCCTTCGGTAATTTTATATTTTTTACCTTTTGATGAAGTGGCATATCCAAAATCAATTTCGCTATCGGTTAGAATTGAGAAAATTTCTTCTGGTGAAGGATTTCCGGTAGCAGTATCATTTAAATATGTTTCGACTTTGCTATCTAGTTTATATTTCAATTCCTCTAAACTAGCCTCAAGATCTTTTCTAACATATTCCAATCTCGGATCTTCAAGTCATTTTTTAATTTTTTCTTGATTTTGGGCAAGTCGATTAATCTCCGAGCCAGCTTTTTTAGCATACTCAGCTGATTTTATTTCAAACTTAGTAATGGCCACATTAATTTTTGGATCAACGATATTGGTATTAAGTTTATTTGATAAATAGTTACTAATTTTATTGTTTAGTAATAATATTTTTTCTGACAATTTTAAATATTCTAAATAATTCTCTAATGATTCATATTTACTATCTTTAATAGCGATGTTCTCTTCAACTAGACTAAAATATTCATTTTCAAGCTCATCAAAACTTTTATTTTCTAAAATACTTTCTAAATCTCATTTGTATTTATCTTCAATTTCTTCATATGAATTGTATCTTTTCATATTTTTTATTCCTCATCTTTTTTAACATATATTAGGTTTTGAATATCGAAAGGTAGACGTTTTCTTGCATCAAAGCCTTCTAATTCCATTAAAACAATTATTCTTAGTATTTCAACATTTTGATCTCTCAATAATTTCGTAATTGCTTCAAGTGTGCCCCCAGTTGCTAAAACATCGTCAATAATTACAGCTTTTTGCCCAGGTTTTACCAAACCACATTGAATTTCTAAAATGTTTTTGCCATATTCAAGCCCGTAGTTACAACTTATAACCTTGCCTGGTAGTTTCCCTTTTTTTCTAACCATGATAAATGGCTTTGATAATTTGGCTGCAACTGGAGTTCCAAAAAGAAAACCCCTTGCATCGGGTCCAACAATAATATCGGCATCTTCTGCTAATTCTGCCATTCTATCAATGGTATAGTGAAGTGCTTCTCCATTTGCTAGCAATAAAGATATATCTTTGAATTTGACACCCTTTTCAGGAAAGTCTTTAACTGTTCTAATAAATTTTTTTAATTCCATAACATTAAAATTATATAGTTTTTCATTTTCATAAATGCAAGTCGATAACTTTTTTGACAAATTACTTATTTTTTCTATAATTTGATAAAATTAGCATTAATAATGGTTAATAATAACTTGTCATTTTCAAAAAATAATGGAGGATTATAATATGAACAAAATAAATTTTTTTGCTTTAGGTGGATTAGATGAAAATGGGAAAAATGCTTATGTTCTAGAAATTAACGGTAAGCTTTTTATCATTAATTCTGGAACTAAAGTACCTATTAACGCTCATAATGGAATTGACACACTAATTTGTAATTATGAATTTCTTGAAAAAAGACAGAAGGATATTGTCGGCTTATTTTTAACTGATGTTCATAACTCAACTTTTTCAGCAATTCCATGACTTTTAATGAAAATTAAGAATTTAAAAATTTACACTAGTGCCTTTAATAAAATTGTTTTATTAGACCGAATTTCAAAATATAACATTGAAAATGCAAACTACGAAATCAAAGTAATTCGCGACTCTTTTGCTTTTAATGATGTTAAAGTGACATCATTTGACTTAGCTGGTGGCCTACCAGGTGAAATTGGTTTTAATTTTGAATATAATAATGGAAATATTTTATTTATGGTGAATTTTGTTGATGGTGATCTTGGCCCATATGGCAGAACTAGTTATGATGATATTAAAAAAATTATTAATAATGGTAAACCACTTCAAATGCTAATTATGGATTCTGGATTTAGTGCCTATAAGGGTAAGAGCATTGACAAATTATGAATTTCAAAAAAAATTGAATATAAATTTAAAGAAGCATCAAATGATTCGCGAATTATTGTTGGACTTTATGATGAAGATATGATTACCGCGCATGAAATATTAATTTTAGCCAAAAAATATAATCGTCCTGTCATCACATATGGTAGAACATATTCTCAATTAATTAATTTAGTTGCTAAAATTAATCCGGATTTACAATGACCAGAATTTATTGATTATCGGGCAGCTAATGATATTAAAAATGCAGTAATTTTAGTTACTGGCGCAATTGAAAGACTATACCTAAGATTCATTAGAATTGCTTCAAACAACGATGTTTATCTAAAACTAAAAAATAATGATGCTGTTATTATTATTGCTCCGCCTGTAAATGGACTTGAAGTTAATTATGCTTTAACTTTAGATGAAATTGCTAGAAATACTTCTAATCTAATTGAATTAGGTTCAGATCAATACTATTCATGTAACCCTGCAAAAGAAGATATTCGTAATGCGCTAAGTATTTTAAAACCAAAATATTTTATTCCTATTCAAGGACTATACCGTTATTTAGTTGTAGCTACACAAGTTGCTCGAGAAACTGGTATGAATCTAAATAACTGTCTTGTTTTACAAAATGGTAAAGTTGCCGAATTTGTCAATAATGAACTAACCAGTCAAAAGCACAGTATTCGCCTAGTTTGTGATGTGGTAATTGATGGTCTTGGAATTGGTGATATTTCCCATGAAGTTATTAATGAGCGTGAAAATCTATCTCGGGATGGAGTTTTAGCTGTTAGTTCTTTGATAGATTTTAAAACTAAACAACCTATCAATGAGTTGCAAGTTGCTTCATATGGTATTTTAACTAAAGAGAATAGAGATATTGTCAATAAAATTATTAATGATCTCTTCTACAAAGAATTTGAAGATAAAGAACCACATGAAATTAAATTAAAAGAAATTCAAGAAAAATTGCGAAAAACCATTAAAAGAAAAACATCAAAAATGATAAATAAAGAGCCAATTGTGGTAATTACCTTATACGAGATATAGTTTGTGGTAACATATAAGAGGAAAAACTATGTTGAATAAAAATAATGGCAATGAGAATGAAAATGTTAACAAAATTCAAAAACAAAAAAAATATTATCTAACAAGAGATAAGAATATTTTGTGAACATTTGTGATAATAATAACAACGCTTTTTATTATTATTTCCTATATAAATATTAAAGGCTTAAGTACAATTCACTCGTATACTGTAAATGTAATATTTGGATTTTATTCGCCACTTTTTTATTGTCTAATTATTTTTATAGCTATTTACAAACTTTTTAATTTAGAGAAAACCTTTAAATTCTCTGTTTTTCATTTTAGTTTAGGTCGTATGACTTCATGGTATCTTGCGTTAATAGCCTTAACTAGCATGATTTTTTATACAATTGAATTTGTGGGAATTTCTTTTGACGGTTCTGATGCACTAAAAGTAAGTTTTAAGAGATGATTTGAATTGTTTAAAGGTAGGTCAGAAATTAAAGATCCGGCCTTGCCAAATTTATATACACCCGGATTTTTAGGAACATTTATTTTTGCTCTTTTTAGTTTATTTGGTCAAAAGGCTGGCATCGCCATTGGATTTACAACATCAATTATATTTATTGGTGCATCAATTCCATTTTTCTTTATAAGCGATAAAGTATTATTAAAAATTAGTTTCTCAAGAAAAAAACGTGAAAAAATTAGAAAAGCCTTAATTGAATCTAAATCCAAAAATATTCACTATGATCCAAATCAAGAAAATGATTTAGAGAAAAATAAAAAAATAAATAATGAGGAATTTATTGTTTCAATTGAAAAACAACAAATTGACAGCATTGATAATAATTTAGATGATCGGTCAAATAAAGATCAAAATTTATATGAAAACAATTTAAACAATTATTCTAATATAGATAATAATCAGGAGCTTCAAAAAAATGATTTTAAGGAATTAAATGATAATGATGAAGTTGATATTCATCAAATTGAAATTGCTGATAATGAATCGAATTTTATCAAGTCAGATGATGAGTATAGCAGCGAAAATAAAACGAAAATTTTAGAAACGCATAATGATTTTGAAATCGATGACAATATTTTAGATGATGTTGATTTAACTTTTAATGATAAAAGAATAAACACTGTGGTGAATGACGAGTTAAAAACTGAAAAGAAGGAAAGTAATTTACCAAAAAAACCACGTTTATCAATTGTTGAAGATGAAGATGATGATTTTTTTAAAAATTAAATTTATATGCAAATAAGATAGTTTTTCGAGCTATCTTATTTATTTATTATAATAATATAAAAGGAGATTGTATGGAGACTAAAAATGATAATCAACAAACAAGAAAAATTGAAATTAATATGGATGATATTTTTCGTGACCCAATTAAAAAATTTTATGAACCCCTTGTATTAAATATAAAAGACAAATTCAATAAGGTATTTAAAGAAAGAATAACTAATGAGGCTGACCAGCAGTTATTTAGCGAACACAAAAGAAATGAAGATACTATTGACTTAATGGAAAATGAAATCAGAAATAATAAAAAAGAAAATAAAATTACTGCAAGAAAAGTTGCAAATGGTTTCATTATATTTTTTTCTGTTCTGTTAGTTGGTTTATTTTTCTTGGGTTATCTTTTAAAAAACAAAAGAATAATAAACGATTTTAAGAAATATGCTGAAGAACGTGAATCGAAAATCTCAGCTCTTCATCGAAGGAATAATGAAATTTTATTGCAAATATATTCACGATATTCATTAGAAGAAATTAAGGATTTTGTTCTAAAAGAGTTGCATATAACTAAAATTTATAATTATGAATGAGAAGAACTAAAAACATTTGTTGATAATTCGAAATTCGCATGTTTTTATTCAGTTAATAAATATGATATCCGTAATTCGCATTACTATGATCTTTTATACTCGATACTAGAATGAATAAATATTACAACTGTAGGATATCGTACTGTTACTTATAAATCTGGTGATTCGGTGAGAACAATAACTGTTTCAGCTAGCCATGTTGAACCCACACCATTTGTAACTATTAAAAATGCTACAAGTATAACAACGAATTATTTACCAGATTTTTCTTTTGTTGAAGATAATACCAAAACAATGACTCAAAAAGAATATGACAAAGCTGTCAAAAAAGGTAATTTTGTTTTAGAAAATCCCGAGTTTCATAAATACTATGGGTTTGACTTTAATGACAAAGTAAGAATGTTTACTTATTTTACAACTAGTGTTCAGGAAAAATTTGTTGAATATAAAAAATATATGAATTCAAAATTTGAATCTACCTATCCACTATCAAAAATTAAAAATAATATTTATACAACAAGAGAATATAATAATTCATTACTTTATTTCTCAAGAATTCATAACTGACTGCCATTTGAAATTGATTTAAAA
This sequence comes from [Mycoplasma] phocae, assembly GCF_003332325.1. Lineage (NCBI taxonomy): Bacteria > Bacillati > Mycoplasmatota > Mycoplasmoidales > Metamycoplasmataceae > Metamycoplasma > [Mycoplasma] phocae. The sequence continues at coordinate 803,983 of NZ_CP029295.1, forward strand.
CAACGTTGAACTATTGACAAAATTAATGAAAAACTTGTCGGAGATTTGATTGATGTCCTAAAGCCAGTTTTTAAATCATTAACAAAAGCATATTTAAATAATTATATTTCTTCTGAAAACTTTGCTAAATTAGGTGATCGTTATGTTTCAACTTACAAAGATATAAAATCAATTAGTCAAGATAAAAATATTAATATAATTTACTGACTTAACAAAATTATTAGTGGAAGAATTTTTTCATTGATAACTAAAAGAGCAGATCGTAATACTATTTATGAAATTATTGGTGCGGACTTTACTAATCAAACTAATGAATTACTTGTTAAATTAACATCATTTGAAGCTCATGATGAAATTGATGTCGTATACTCTCAAGGTTATGCCGTTAATGTTCCTTATGTGCGTTACTATAAATTTTCAGAATTGAAAAAAACATTTACTAATAGTCAGTTTTACCTAACAACTCCAGGGGCTGAAATTTATGCCTATGACGCATATAATAGTAAAGCTATTAGCCACACAAATGATAAAGATTTAAATGGAAATATTTCAGGTAGCAGCATTACTTTTAATGTTGAAGCATCTAAAAATTACTCTGAACTCGAAAAGGGAATCAGAATCATTAATAATTTTTATAGAAGACTTCCAGAATTGCGGGGCAATTCAAAATTTCTAATAGATAACTCTGGAATTTCTATTCACATTAATGACATTGATAAAACAAAAGTTACATTGAGATTAATTGATCAGGTCTTGAATGGGATTATTTAATTGAAAATAATAGTATAATTATTATCACATAAGGAGAAAAAAATGTTATTTGATACCAGAAATCAACAATCAAGTGAGGGTTTTAAACCTAATGTTGATAACACAATAAAAAAACCAGAACCTACTGGTTTTGAAAAATTTTTATTTGGGTTATTATTTGTTCTTACTTTTGGTTTATTTATTTTTGGATACTATCGTAGAAAAAATTACTTATTAAGAAAAATAAACGAAATTCAAGAAGCTTCATCTGTTATTCAAGCAGCTGAGAAAAAAAGAAGAGCGACTTTAATTAAACAAATAGACGCTGTAAAAGGTTACGCTAAATTTGAAAATGCAACATTAACAGAAGTTACAAGAATGAGATCAAAATTAGTGGAATTGGAAAATGAAAATAATGTCGCAGAACTAAAAACACAACTTGACAGTATTCAAAGAAATATTAATTTACAATTTGAAGCATATCCAGATTTAAAAGCAAGTCAATTATTTCTACAATTTAACACAGAAATTGCTTTACAAGAAGATGAAATCTATTCAACAATTAGAATTTATAATATGAAAGTTAATTCATTTAACTCACAAATTTATACATTTTGAACTAACTGTGTAGCTAAAAAAATTGGAGCATATAATCAACCATTATTTTCTGCAAGTGAACAAGAAAGACAAGATGTCGATACTTCTTCACTATCAGAAATGAAATTTTAAAATTAACCAACTTCGGTTGGTTTTTTTGTGCAAGATTAAAAAGCACACATTTTCTTATATAATTATATTTATTAGTGTATTTATTATTTTTTTTGATATCTACATTATTAAATTTAATTTTAAAAAATTAACTAACAAGCTAAAGTGAGGTAGTGTATGAGTAAGACAGAAGAGGTACACAAATATGAAGCCAATAATATTCAGGTTTTAGAAGGGCTTGAGGCCGTTCGAAAAAGACCTGGAATGTATATTGGATCTATTGGATCAAAAGGCCTTCACCATCTAATTTGGGAAATAGTTGATAATTCAGTTGATGAAGCAATGGCGGGATTTGCCACTGCAATTGATATTAATTTATATCCAGATAATGTTGTTGAAGTAATTGACAATGGACGGGGAATGCCAGTTGGCATCCACGAAAAAACAAAAAAATCGGCAGTTGAAACAATTTTAACAGTTCTACATGCCGGAGGAAAATTTGATAGTGATACATATAAAGTATCAGGAGGACTTCACGGGGTTGGTGCATCAGTTGTTAACGCCCTAAGTGATGTTTTTGAAGTTTGGGTTAAACGTGATGGCAAACTTCATTATCAAAAATTTATTAATGGTGGATATCCTGTAAAACCACTAGAAATTATTGGGGAAGTTCCAATCGAAGAAACTGGAACAAGAATTAAATTTCATCCCGATTACGCAATTATGGAAAAAAATAATATTGAATTTGGTAACATTTTAGACCATTCAAAACAAATGGCATTTTTAAATAGGGGACTACGAATTAATATTTGTGATGTTGCCGCTGACAATAAAATTAGTTATCACTTTGAGGGTGGAATAATTGATTATTTTACTCAAGTTAATCACCTTAAAAAGGCAACTGTTCCTGAAGTTATTTATGCCGAGGGAACATTTAGAGATAAAACAACTAAAAATTCAGCTGACGTTATGGTTGAAGTAGTAATGCAATATAATAACGATAATTTTTCAAATATTCTTTCTTATGCTAATAATATCAACACAAGTGAAGGTGGAACACACGTTCAAGGTTTGTATGATGCACTAATTAGAATTTTTAATAACTATGCTGAAGAGAATAAATTACTAAAAAATAATTCTGATAAATTTACAAGGGATGATATTAAACCTGGATTATATGCAATTATTTCGGTTAAACATACCGACCCAATCTTTGAAGGTCAAACAAAAGCGAAATTAGAAAGTAAGGATGCTAGAATTGCAACCAATAAAATTCTTTCACTTAAACTTGAAAGATTTATGGCTGAGAATCCTGAATATGCTAAAAAATATATTGATAAATGTCTAGAAAATCGTAAAAATAGATTAAACGAAGAAGCACAAAAGAACTTAAATAAGAAAAATGAAACTGATATTAGTGGCTTACCTGGAAAATTAGCTGATTGCTCATCGAAAAACCCTGAATTAAGGGAATTGTTTATTGTCGAAGGTAATTCTGCTGGTGGTTCTGCTAAAATGGGACGTGACCGTTCAATTCAAGCTATTCTACCATTGCGGGGAAAAGTTATTAACTCTAAGAAAAATGATATTTCTACAGTTTTGGCCAATAAAGAAATTGCAACTATGATTAATGCTCTTGGAACTGGTATTGGTGAAGATTTTAATATTAACAAATTGAAATACCACAAAATTGTTATTATGACAGATGCCGACGTTGATGGTGCCCATATTACTACATTGCTACTAACATTTTTCTATTCACATATGCGTCCTTTGATTGAATATGGATTTGTTTATATTGCGCAACCGCCACTATATAAAATATCATCAGGTAAAATTGTGGAATATGCTTATAATGATAGTCAAAAAGATGAAATTACTAGTAGCTTAGAAGATAAAAAAAATATTTCTATTCAACGTTATAAAGGGTTAGGGGAAATGGACCCTGAACAATTGTGAGAAACTACAATGGACCCTACAACTCGTAAAATGCTTCAAGTGCAAATTGATGATGCCGCTATTTGTGAAATTACTTTTGAAACATTGATGGGTGATGAAATTGAACCACGTCGTGATTTTATTCAAGAAAATGCTAAATATGCATCAAACATTGATTTTTAGTTGAACATGATAAAGTTATTAGAAAATCAAGGGTTTACTAATAAAACCTATAAGGATGACGAAAATAATACTTTTATCAAAATTAAAAATTACGACAATTTTAACCACAAAACACCATATGAAATTATTTCTAAATTAAACTTTGTTCCCAAAAAAGTTTATGAAGATAAAGAAAAACTAGTAACTGAATGAATTGATGGTAAAAGTATTTCTGCCAATGACATTAGCAATGAAGAATTAAAAGAGATTGGAAAATTATTAATTACTTTACATAATTCTAAATTGCCTTTTGCAAAAGAAAATCAAATTGCCAGACGTTTCAAAGTTTATCGTGAAAAAATTTCTAGTTTAAATCGAAAAATTCCTATTCTTGATAAATATTTTAAGAAGATCAATTTATTTTTAAAAAATATCGATACTTCAGCACCAGTTCATAGTGATCTATGATTATTTAATTTTATTAAGACTAACGATAATAAAATTTATATTACTGATTGGGAATATGCTACAATGGGCGATGTTCATTTTGATTTGGCTTATTTCTTTGAATCTAGTAATTTATCTAAGGATCAAGAAAAATGCTTCTTTGAAGGCTATGGCGACGATTACGAGGAAAAATATTTATTAGTTCATAGAATCATTGTTAATGCTCTAATTGTGCTATGAATTAATAAACATGAAATAAAACCATTTGATGATAGTTTATATTTAGGAAGGGTTGAAAAATATATGAAATTGTATTTAGAAAAATACCAAATTTAATATATTTTTTTGTTTATGAGTGTAAAATTTCCGCTTCCTATTAATTTGAATTTAAATAGGCAAAGAAATACAAAAGTTTCAGATGTTTACGATATTCTAAAAAAAGAATTTGGTGATGAAATATCTAATAAAATTTCTAATATTCGTCCCTACTATGAGGATTTTCATAATAAGAGTTATCTTGGTAAACTTAATAACAAATGGATACAAATTAGAATTCCGCGTAATATTATTAAAATTAATTATGTTAATGAAACAAAAATTATTTCACATTTTAAAGATTATTTATATTTTAAAAATGGAATTATTATCAAAAAGTGATTTTCTGCCGTTGACTTATTTAAGATAAGAATTGATGACAAAATTTCTCGATCGATTTTGTACTGTGTTAAAAATTTTCAAAATTTAAATTTTTCAGTGAAAAAATTCAATTGGTTACAATATCCAATTAATGACAAGAAATATTTAGAACTTGTCAGAAAATACAAAAATGATGAATTAGTATTGAGCCATAATAATTTAACAAGACAAAACATTTTAGTTAATAAATACGGGTTTATAAAATTAATTGATTTTGAATTTAGCTCTCTAAATTCACGTTATGTTGATCCAGTATGTTTATATTTTTTAGGAATTGATAAGCAATTAATTATTGATTTTTTTGGGTTAAATGCCCAAAAATTTGAAGATTATGTTTATATGATGCGCATATATAAAGAATTTGTTTACAAAAAACTATATGCTAATTTAGAAGTTCCTGACAATGTGATTAGTGTTTCACTTAATCAGTATAACAATAAGAATTTTTTAATTCCTAATCGCTTTATTGTCCAAAAAAATCACAATCAGTTTGACAACCGTTTAAGCATTAAGGATATTGAAGATTTTTATTTTGTTCCTACATGCGTTTACGAGGATAATGACATTATTATTTGAAAATGGTTAAATTGTCCACAAACTCAAGAAATTAATATTCGCCAAATTAAAATTTTGGCTAAAGCTATGCGAACATATCATGATTCACCACATATATTTCCTAATTATGTACTTGATAAAAAAGTTGAGTGATGTTTGGACTCTATTGATAGAAGAATTTTAAATGAAGATTTTGACGATAAAATTATGCTTGCTAAAATCATGAAATGATTAAAAGACATTAAACCAGATGCTAACTGTCACAATAATTTGAATTTAGATAATATCTTTTTTACTGATAATCTTAATTTATTTATTATTGATTGAGCAATGTCATATCGTAATTCACGCTTTCTTGACATTGCTTACATGTTTGAAAATACTCATGTTAAACCATTTGTTGAAAATGTATTTTGAAGGTCTTATGATATGAAAGAACCAACTGATTTTTATAAATATCGAATTATAATTCATTTTGTAAGCTATTTGCATAATCAAATTTTAAGCGGCGATTATGCTAAATCGGGTGTTAATTTAAATCGAATTAAGGAATTGTGAAAGAAAAATAACGTGAGGTAGAAGGTATGGAATCAAAAGATAATATTAATAATGGCAACCGAGATAGCATAGAAAATAAAAATAACTCTAAAAACAAGAAAAACAAACGTAAAATTATCGCAACTACAGCGATGTTTTTAGGAATTTTGACTCCGATTGTTGCTGTTATTGCAATTCCTTTATCCTTAAATTCAAAAACAAATATTAAGCGCAGTAAATATTTTTCTGATGATGTTGGAAAAGTAATGGTTTCAGAGAGTAACGATGAAATTATTTTTAATCAAGATTCAGGAAATCGCGTTGATATTATGTCAAATAATTTGGGAACAATTAGAAGAAATGTTAAAGATAATAAGCAAGGCCAGGGCGTACGTTATAAAAACGAATTTAAATTCTTTTCCGCTAGTCAAGATTTTCGCGCTTTTGTTACTAAAAAATTAAATGCTGGCGATACTGCTGATATTAAATCAAATAAATCACTAATATATTCAGTGAACTTAAAAGAAATATTTGACGAATACAACGCCAATCATAATAAGCCATTGACTACAAGAGAGTTATTTGTTTCAATCGAAAATTTAATATCTTCATTTACTTATTATTACTATGATAAAGATTCAATTCATTACTATGATCAAAAAGAGGGATATTTAGGATATATAACATCTGAGTTTTTCAAAAAAATTAATAAATACATTCAGGAAAAAAAATCCACTAATTTTGATCTGAAGGAAGCAAAGCTAGAAGCTTATATTGAATTTGAATCTGACTTTAAAAAAATAAAATCAGTTTCTTTTACTAATAAAGTTATTATTCAAGTAAAACCTCAAACAACCTAAATTTAAAAAAACTCCGGCTGGAGTTTTTTTATTAAACAACAATTTTAATTTAGTAAAAAAAGAATATTAATATTTTTTGAGTTCTTCATAATTTGGTAACTAAAATTTAATAAGGTTATTTATTCTGAATAACTTTTTAATTTTTGGAATAAAAAATATAGTCATTAGTATTTGATATGTTAATGACTATATTTTTAAATTTAATCTTCCTAGAGATTATTATTTTTTTGAATTTCTTCTAGAATTTTCTTTCGATATTCTAATGCTATAGCTTGAATTTTTAATGCTACTTTTTGAATATCTTCGTGTGTTTTAGCTGCTTCTAATTCTTTTCTAATCTCTTGTTTTTTCTCTTCAGATACATCTGGTATTAGTTCAAAGCTATCTAATAGAAATTTTTTTGCCTGTTCAATATTAGATTCATCTATTATTGGACTAGTTGTACCATTTCCATTATTATTTTCCAATTTTTCTAAATTTTTCTTTTGATATTCTAATGCTATACCTTGAATCTTTAATGTTACTTTTTGAAAATCTTCGGGTGTTTTAGCCGCTTCTATTTCTTCTCTAATCTCTTGTTTTATCTCTTCAGTTAAACCCGGTATTAAGTTAGCGGCATTTAATAATGCTTTTTTTGCTTTTTCAATATCGGCTTCAGATATCTGGGGAACATTTCCATCATTATTTTCCACTTTTCCTTGATTTTCTAATGCTATATTTTGAATCTTTAATGCAACTTTTTGAAAATCTTCGGGTGTTTTAGCCGCTTCTATTTCTTTTTTAATCCCTTGTTTTGTTTCTTCAGTTAAACCCGGTATTAAGTTAGCGGCACTTAATAATGCTTCTTTTGTTGTTTTAATATCAGCTTCAGATAGCATTGGACTAGTTGTGCCATTTCCATTGTTATTTTGACTTTCGCCTTGATTTGAATTTTGTGTCTTATCCATTGCCTTGCTGTTATCTTTTCCACAGGCAGCAGCAACCAAAGGCAATGCAGTAACTATTACTGGTAAGGTAATTAGTCATTTTAATTTTTTCTTCATAGAATTATTCCTTAAATATTTTTAGTTTTGTATATCGATTTTTATTTATACTTTTATAATAATACATCTTTTAGATAGATTAACTTGTAATTTATTTTTTTAGAAACAAAAATGATATAAAAACAAAAAAAAAATAAAACTAAAGTTATTAAAATAATTTTTTTTAGATAAATTTAAAATAAAAATTATTTATCTTTTATTTATAAATTTTTATAAATATCCGCAAAATAAAAATTAAGTGCGGACACTTAATTTTTAGAAAAATTGATTAAGATTTTAAATTATATGCTTTTTCAACAACTTTTTCTAGTGCATCTAATGGTAATCCACCATTAATTAACATATAATCAAGCAATTCTTTTATAAAGCCATGTTCAGCATTTAGAACATTTTCACCATCTACTTCAATATTTTTCTTATTTTGTACAAATTCTTCTCTTGAAAGTTTGAAATGTTTACGAACTCTGTCATAAATTGCAAGCATTTTTTCTTTTCCAGCATTATATGAAGTTGCTTGTCCAGGTAGATTTAAGTAACGTCTTGATTCTGAATAAATATCACCAATTCCCAATGCTGAATTAGCTCTTAAGAATCTTCTTACATCGCTAATTGATGCTCCACCTTGTAAATCGTTATATCCACTAATACCTGTACCATGATATGCAGTATCAACTGCTCTTCTCATGTTCCGTAGTTGGGCTTCATTTAATGCTCCAAAGTATTGAAGCATATTTGTTAATTTAATAGCTTTTTGAGCTTTAACTTTTTCATCTTGAATTTCATTTTTTTCATCAATTAATTTTCAATAAACACCACCATGTAGGTCTTTAATTTTGGCAATCATTTCTGGAGTAACATCTTGTGGTGATTTAGCTGTAAAGAAGCTTGTTATTCCTTTTGAAACGGTAAAGTCTGTAGGGATTGAATAATAATCATCACTAGTGTAATTTGGTGTTCCATATCATCCTGATTCGATACCAAATCATTCCATGAATAATGCTCAACCTTCTGCATATGAAGTATAGTGGAAAATGTCTCCTAAACTTCTACCATCTTGTTTTGCTAAGAATTGTTTTGCATAATAAATTTGGTTATGGTGTCCCATAATTCCTTCGTGGTTAGCAAATGAAGTAACTGATCATTTTGGAAGTGAATAGTATGGATCAACATTGAAGAAAAATGATGCTTTTCCTCCGTCATATGCTCCAACCCCAGCTTCAGCTCTTCTTGTGTATTCATAGGTATAAGGATTGTAATCTGTTACCTTTTTACCAAAGAATGATAATCCGTGTTCTTTAGTTTGATTAATGAATTGACGGTAACCCTTAAATGCTTCAAGAGCTCCGTAGAAGAATTGTTCACGAGTTATTGAACCATATTCCTTTTCTTTATTATTGTTTAGTAAAGTACCATAGCCTAAATCTTTAAGTTGTTTAACATCGCTAGCTAGTTCAGTTTCTAATTTCTTTTTAACATCATCAGTGTAGTATGTTTTATCTTCACGACCAAAGAAAAATTGTTCTTGGTTTAATCATTTGTTGAAGTTTTCAAGAGTAACTTTTCCTGAACTATCTCTAATTTCTAATGTCACTTCTTCAATTTTAGAATTATTAATACCATTAGCATCATATTTAAATTTAGCGGTTCAAGCTTTGCCTTCACCAGCAATTAAATCGGCAACTAAACCAGCAATTTTTGTCATATTTTCTGTAGCAGTTTTAGTTGTTTTATATCCTGATTGGAATACTGCATCAGCACTATCGTCACTTGTTGTTGACATTTTTAAGATAGCATCATATAATTTCTTACCATTTGATTCTTCATTTCCGGTAATACCAACTAATCCAACATTTTTAGCGTCAAGATCCTTTTGAGTAAATCCTAGTCCATAAACAGGTTTATCATTAACAATAATTGAATTTTCAAGCTCGTTTGATTTGTTAGTTTTTGTAATTTTTAGAACTTCTAGATTTTCACCTTGACCGTGGTCTGATTTAGAATAGTATTCAGTAGCATATCATTGGTGGAATTGTTTTAAACCTGGTGTTTGTGAAGAATTTTTAATAAAATCTTCAACAGTCATTTCATCTTTAGTACCGTTTAAGAATTTTTCAAGATCTTCTGAGTACAATGATTCTAAAATTGATTTAACATTATTTTTAATAACAACTTTTGATAAAATAATATTTTTTTCAGCTGCTTCTTTTAAATTTCTAAGTGCTTTTAGAGAATTTTCTTCATTAATGCCACCAATACTTTCATAGAATGAGTTAGCAGGATATGAAGAAGCTGGACCATAATCAAATGAATTTAGTAAATATCTACCACCAGCAGCGTAGTTGCTCTTAGTGATTTCTCAATCATATTTAACACCTTCTCTTCATGCTAAAGTAACAACTGTTAAATCGTCATATTTGATTTCATTAAGTTGATTAATGTATTTATCATAGTAGGCAACAATTTTATCTGAATCAGATTTAGTAGGGTAGTATTCATCAACTCCATTTAAATCAGTTTCTTTTCTTCTTTCAGCTGCTCTTTTGATTGCCAAAATATAGTCAGCAGAAATAACCTTCATTTGTTCACTACCATCGCTATATTTAACGAAGGTTTGTAAGGCTGTTAAAAGATTATCATCTGCTTTATCCATTTCTAATTGGGCAGCATTTGCGCTGTTGGTTGCAGTTTCTAGTTCTTTTCCTTTTTCTTCGATTCTCTTTTTAATATTTTCATCATCTTTGTTTTTATCAAGTTCTCTATTTAGATCATTAATTTCTTTTCTAATGTCACTTATTACTTT